>NZ_JBHWUR010000029.1:6159-66875 GCF_042737755.1 Streptomyces sp. NPDC059994 | reverse complement strand
CGGGCGGGTGACGGCGGGCGGGTGACGGCGGGCGGGTGACGGCGGGCGGGTGACGGCGGGCGGGTGACGGCGGGCGGGTGACGGCGGGCGGGTGACGGCGGGCGGGTGACAGTGTCGACGGGGGGGCGCCCCCAGGCCCCTGTTCGTCTGCGAGCCGGTTTTGTCTGCGAGCCGGTGGGGGCCGGGCGCACAGTTCCCCGCGCCCCTGAAGGCAGAAGGCGGCCCGGCCATATTGCAGCCCCTCCCGCGTTGGAGGAGCGGGGTTGCGTCCACTGCCCCCACGGGTTTTAGGCAGAAAAATCATCGGGAGAAAACGCGGTCTTCTCTGTTGCATGCTGAGCCCGGCCGATCGGAGCCGCCCGCGGCCTGGGGCGGCTTCGGTCCGTACGTCCGCTGTCACGGGGGACTGCCATCCGCGCGCATGCCAGAACCGGCAGTGCAGGGCCTGTCGTCGGGTTCTGCCGGGCATCGCGCGGGGCCGGGTATCCGAGCCGGGATGCCCGGACGCTGCCGAGTCTCGGCACGCCTCCCGTGCCCAGCGCCGGCGTGCCCGGCGCCCGTCCCGCCCCCATGTCCCGGCGCGGACGGTCGCCCGAAAGTCGGCCCGGATTCCCCGAGCTGCTGACGAAACGTTTCGTCAGCAGCTTCAATGCGCCTATGCGCAGGTGGGGGAGTGGCAGAAGTGGAACGGTCCTGTACGCCCGTGCCCGTGCCCGGCTGAACGCGGGGTTCGCCTGCGCCCTACTGACGCTCAGCGCGGCCGCCTGCGGGCCCTCAGCCGCCTCGGACGCGCCCGGGGACGGCAAGGGCCGCCCCGCGCCCCGTACGGGCTTCTCCGTCCGCTACGAGCCCCCCTCCGCCCCCGACAAGGCCAACGCCCCCTTCCTGCGCGGGCGCAGAGTCCTGGAGCAGGCCTCCGGCGACCTCAACGCCTTCGTCTCCTCCGAACGGCTCGGCCAGGCAGTGGCGGTGGTAGGCCGCTCCTGCGGGGGAGAGGGCTCGGCCTACGACCCCGGGGCGCGGCGGATCGAGATCTGTTACGACGACGTGGCGCAGGAGCGGGAGCTGTTCGAGGGCGCGGGCGTACGGCCGGCCGACTCCGAGGTCGCCGCCGTGCTGGCGGAAACGTTCTTCCACGAGGCCGGGCACGCCCTCGCCGACATCCTCGGCCTGGACCTCGGCGACCGGGCGGAGGAGGACGCGGCCGACCAGTTCGCGGCCCTGATGCTGATCCGCGGGGGCCCGGCGGGGGAGCGGCAGCTGCGGGTGGCGGCCCGGGAGTACGAGCTGTCGGCGGCCGGGGACGCGGGTACGGGCCCAGCGGACGAAGGGGGCCGGGACGAGCACTCCTCGGACCTCGTCCGCGCCACCAACCACCTCTGCTACCTCTACGGCGCCGACCCCGTCCGTAACGCAGGCCTGCGCGGCAAGGGGCTGCTCACCGCCGAGCGGGCCGGTCGCTGCGGGGAGGAGTGGCGCGGGGTGCGCGAGGCCTGGCAGGAACGTCTCGCTTCAGTCGCCGCGCCCAGCGACCGGAGCGACCGGAGCGACTGAAGGTCAAGGAAGGCAAAAAAGAAGGCCCAGCAGCGCGGAGACCGGCCGGGGTTGCGGTGGTCGTAGCGACTGAAGCGACCGAAGCGACTGAGGCCCGGACCTCTTGGCGTGTCCCGGACCAGTCGGGGGAGCAGGTGCGGCGCTCGGTCGCTTCAGTCGCTACGACCAGCGGGCGGGAGAGTGCTTCAGTCGCTGCCGTTCAGTCGCTCCGCGCGCGTTCAGTCGCTGATTCGGGCGGCGAGGGTGACGGGCCCCGGGGCCTCCAGGCGGGCAGCGACTGGAGCGAGCGACCGGGAAAAGTTCGGTCGCTGTTCAGTCGCTGCGCCAAAAACGCAGGTCAGATGATGTTTCATCGGACAATCAGCGACTGAAGCGACTCTGGCTCCAGTATTAGTTGGAGATATTGCGTTTTCTCTCATGTGCGCGTGCGGTCTATAAGTAGGGGGCTAGAGTCGCTCTTAGTCGCTGGATGATCTTCCACAACCGTCTGACCTGCAGTTTTGGGCAGCACTCAGCACAGCGACTGAACGAGACTCAGTCGCTGGGGTTCAGTCGCTCCCGTCGGGTGAGTCGCTGACTGTCCCATCATCGACACGGCGGGGGGCTTTTCCGTGGGCCTGCGCCCCACCGGCTACAAGCTTCGCTAACCTATGTTCGTCGTTGAGTCGCTTCAGTCGCTGAGTAGGGGAACCACATGACTGCTGAGCTGCGGTTTTCTCGCAGCGACTCAGAGCAGTCGGCTCCCGCTCGTTCAGTCGCTGCGCTTTCGGTCGCTCGGTCGCTGTCCATCGCCCGCTGGTGTGCCTCCAGGGACTGGCCCGTGCACCCGCTGGCACCTGGCCGCAAGACACCGGCCGCCAACTGCAGGCACTGCAGCCAGCCCGGGCACAACCGCAGCAGGTGCCAGTGCCTGCCCAAGGGCCGCTGGTGCCACGGCTTCCACGCGGCCACCGTCGACCCCGCCCTCATTGAGCGCTGGTGGGGCCGCAACCCCGACCTCGGCGTGGGCGTGGCCTGCGGCGCCGCCCGCCTCGTCGTCATCGACATCGACGACCACCCCCAGCCGCTGCCGGGCCGCGACCGCATCCTGCCGGGCATCCCCATCCCGGACCAGGTCGATCTCACCGGCCTGACCAACGGCTTCCACTCCCTGGGTGTCCTCGCGGCCCTGCGCGGCCACAACAGCCCCGCGGACGACACCTCGACCCTGCGCGTGCGTACGCCCTCCGGCGGGCTCCACGTCTGGTACCGGGCCCCCGAGGACGGCCGCCGCTGGCACTCCTCGGTCGGGCAGGGCGGCGGCGCCTCGCTGGCCTGGCAGGTCGACGTACGGGCGCACGGCGGCTACATCGTGGCCCCGGGCACCGTGACCCCCGCCGGGGCCTACACGCCCCTGGAAGGGGCCAAGGAGCCTTCCCTGCTGCCCGCCTGGCTCGCCGGGGAGCTGTCCCGTACCGGGCATCTGCGCTCCCAGAGCGTCCCCGCCGCCAAGCCCCAGCCGGGTCCTTCCCCCGCCCGACGGGCCGTCATCGCGGCGGGCGGCGGCCGCGACCGGGCCGCCGGGGTCCTGGCCTCCGCCCTGGCCGAGGTCGCCGACTGCGCCTCGGTGCCGGAGGGCGCGGGCTTCACGGACAAGCTGAACCGGGCCGCGTACACCGTGGGCGGGCTGGTGGCCGCCGGGTACCTGGGCGAGGCCGACGCCGAGCGGGTGCTGCTGGAGGCGGCCGAGTTCGCCCGCCCCGGGCAGGACCGCAGGGCCGCCCCGATCGTCCGCAGCGGCATGGCCGCCGGCTCGCGCCACCCCCTTCAGCTCCGGAGCCGCCCGTGACCGCCTCCGGCCAAGGCCGCAACGACGACGTGCTGTTCGACTTCGACCCGCAGACGGTCGCCTCACAGATCCTGGCGCACTCCCAGGCCCCCGCGCCCGGCGGACCCACGCTGCCCTCCCAGAGCGGCGCTGAGAGCCGTACGGGGGCCACTCAGGCCACCCACGCCGGGCTGCTGCCCGACACCCTGACCGACCGGGGCAACGCCAAGCTGTTCGTGAGGCTGTTCGCGGACGACTACCGGCATGTGCCGGGCCTGGGCTGGTACCGCTGGGACACCACCCGCTGGCAGCTCGACGAGGACGACACGGTGATGTGGGCGGCCGGCGACCTGGCCGAGAACATCGCCGACAGCGACCCGCGCGGCCTGTACACGATCCAGGCGCTCCAGCAGCACCGCCGCCGGGCCCTGTCGACGGCCGGGATGAACGCGATGCTCGCGCAGGCCCGTTCGGCGCCCGGCATGGTGCTCAACGCGGCGCTGCTCGACGCCGACCCGTACGCCCTGTGCACGCCCGCCGGGATCGTCGACCTGCGCACCGGCCTGCTGCGCACCCCGGACCCGAACAAGGACTTCCACTCCCGCTCGACCTCGACCGGGCCCCGGCAGATGCCCACGCCCCGCTGGAACCGGTTCCTGACGGACACGTTCGGCGAGGACCCGGAGTCCGCCGAGATGATCGGCTTCCTGCATCTGCTGCTCGGCTACTCGATCACCGGGGACGTCGGCGGGCAGATCATGCCGTTCCTCTTCGGATCGGGCAAGAACGGCAAATCGGTCCTGCTGGATGTGGTGATGAAACTGCTCGGCGACTACGCGGACGCGGGCCCCCCCGGGTTCCTGATGGCCCGGCCCTTCGAGGGCCACCCCACCGACCTCGCCGAGCTGCACGGGCGGCGCGTCATCGTCTGCTCCGAGGTCAAGCCCGGCGACAAGTTCGACGAGGCCCGCGTCAAGCTGCTCACCGGCGGCGACCGCATCAAGGCCCGCCGGATGCGCCAGGACTTCTTCAGCTTCCAGCCCACCCACAAGCTCTGGCTGCTGGGCAACCACCGCCCCGAGGTCGGCACCGGCGGCTTCGCGTTCTGGCGCCGTATGCGGCTGATTCCCTTCGAACGCGTCGTCTCCGACGAACGCAAGATCGACAACCTGGCGGACGTCCTGGTCACCGAGGAGGGCCCGGGCATCCTGAACTGGCTGATCGAGGGCGCCCGCCGCTATCTGGGCGGCGACAAGGACCTCACAGGCCCCGAGCGGGTACGGATCGCCACGACCGTGTACGCGGAGACCGAGGACCACACCGGACGCTTCTTCGAGGAGACCTGCGCCCTGCACCCCGATCACCGGGCGGAGCAGACCCGCCTCTACGCCGCGTACCGGGCCTGGTGTCAGAATGAGGGGGCACCCGTCATCACCTCCCGCGCGTTCGCCGCGCGCGCACGCGAACTGGTCGGGCTGGCCTCGCCCAAGGAGATGATCTTGTCCAATTCGCGGAAGTACTACCCGGGCATCGGACTGCTCGCCGACGAGGAGAGGGCATGAGTTCCCTGATCACCGACGACGAGATCAGCCACGAGACCGAGCTGGTCTGGCTGGAGGACATCTCCGGTCTCGACTACGTACGCCAGAGCCTGGACCGGCTGCCGACGCGCCGCAGCAAGCCCGCCTACCACCGCGACGGGCGCATGGTCGGCTACGCGCTGCTGGGCCCCAAGGCCAAGGCGTCGCCATCCTCGGGCACCTGGCGCCGCCGCGTCTTCTGGGTGCTGCCGCACGACCGCGACAGCGAGCCCGACGGGCTGTACGCGACGGGCGCCCCCGCCGAGGCCATCGACCCGCGCACGCTCGCCCCGGGCAGCAAGGGCCGCAAGACGGAGCGCTCGGAGGGCGGGCCGCCGTCCTCGGCGATGCGCGAACTCGGGATAACGCTGCCGCTCTGAGACAGCGCTCCCACAGGTCCCGGTCCTACGTGGGTACGACGCTCACCAGCTCGCCCCGGCCGGCTGCCGCGTCGTCGCGTTGAGCCGGTTGAAGAGGTTCGTCAGGGCGATCATCAGGGTCAGGGAGGCGAGCTGACGCTCGTCGTAGTGGCGCGCGGCCTCGTCCCAGATGGCGTCCGGCACCGGGTCGGCGCGGTCGTTCAGCCGGGTCGCCGCCTCGGCCAGCGCCAGGGCCGAGCGTTCGGCACCGGTGAAACAGCGCGCCTCGCGCCAGGCGGCCACCGCGTGCAGCCGCTCGTCGCTCTCCCCGGCCTTCTTGGCGCTGAGCACGCCGCCGTGGACGCAGTACGAGCACCCGTTGATCTGGCTCGCCCGCAGATGCACCAGCTCCAGCGTCGCCTGGGGCACCCCGCCGCTCTTCGCGGCCTCGAACACGGCGAGCAGCGGCCGCATCGCCTCGGGCAGCACCACGGCGGGGTTGCGCATCCGGGACGGGGGCGTCGTCGGGGCGGTCGCGGTCATGAGTGCCTCCTTGTGCTCATCTCACGAAGACCAACGAGCCAGTACGGCAAACGGGACGACTCCGGTGCGGGGAAACCGCGCGGAAGAGCGTAAAAAACCGGGCTGCCGGCGCCGCCCCGTGGGGGAGGCGCCGGCAGCCCGATGCGCCCGGAGCCGGTTCCGCGAGGGCGGAGCCGGGGGAGTGGCTCAGCTGTCGGTCGCGCCGTTGCCGGACAGGACCGGGATGTTGCTGAGGACGTGCGAGAGCGGCTCGTCCTTCTTGGCCTGGGTCGAGCCCTCGGTGCACTGGCAGCGGCCACTCACCGCGTGACCGAATGAGCCAGCAGGATCGTCACCAGCCGCCAGACCGGTGGGTAGCCCCTTGCCGAGCGGGGAGCCGGGCCGAATGGGCGGCCCGTCGTGGGTGAACTGCAACCGCTTCGGGATCCGGGAACGCGCTATGTGGGGATCTTTGTCCAAGTGCCTCGGGTGGTCCGGGGCTGGAAGGCGGTTTCCTCATGAAGCGCACGGCACGCGCTCTGGCCGGTATGGCGGCTGTTGCTGTCCTCGCTGGCATTCCGGCGACAGCGCAGGCAGCGCCCGTCAGCGGCAAGGCGGAGGCAGCGGAGTGGACGCTCCACTTCGACGGGATGAGCGGCACTCCCAGCCCGGCCGACGCGTACAGCCACTGGAGCGGTACGTGCCCTGTACCCAACGACTACTTGGACGTGGACGTCTCGGGTAATGCCCTGCACGGTTTTCTGTCCTTGGTGCCGTGTACGTCCGAGGGCACCTACCGGTTCGCATTGCTGCACTACGGCTACAACAAGCGGGACGTGCAAGTCGAGAAGGGCCAGAAGTACACAGGGACATTCGCCCCAAAGCGCCACCCCGAGAAGACCGGGAGGGCGACGGCAGTCATCGAGTAGCGGCGAACACCCAGGTCGATTCCCTCTCGGAATATCGCCCGCGAGGGCTGTCACGGTCACGCGGTGAGTGAGAGGTCGAGGCGGGCCAGGTGGCTGACGCGGGTGCGGTCGAGCGGGTGGCCGTTCCACCAGGCATCGAGGCGAATGAGGTTGAGTGCGGCGGCGGAGAAGACGTGTTCCAGGTGGGTCTTCTGGAGACCGAGGTAGCGGGCACGTCTCATCCCGGTGACCGCGACGGCCTGGTGGATGGTGTCCTCGATGCCCGCGCGGGTTCCGTACTTGGCTCGCCACTGCTCGTCGCTCTGCTGGAGGCGGGCGTGGTCGAGGACTTCTCGCAGCTCGCGGGGTTGCAGGGAGAGGGTCCGGCCGCCGGTCTTCGAGCGGGTGCACTGGTCGCGCACCGGGCAGGGGCGGCATGTCTCCTTGTCGAACTTGATGACGATGGCCCTGGTGCCGCGCAGGGTGGCTGGGCTCCACCAGGTGCTGGTGTCCCCGCGTGGGCAGGTGGCCTGCCGCTTGTCCCAGTCGATGGTGAACGCGGTGCGGTCGAAACCGGCGCCGGCGCGTGCCTGGGGTGAGCTGTTCATCAGGACCGGGGTGACCAGGGTGACCCCGAAGTTCTTCTTCATGCCTACGATCAACTCGGCGGAGGCGTAACCGGAATCGAGGAAGTGCTCGGCGGGCAGGAGATCGCGGGCAGCGAGCATGTGATGGACCGCTTCGGTCATTTCCGCGTCGGTCACCGTGGCGTCGGTGGTCGCGATGCTGGTGATCAAGTGCGGCGGTCCGTCTGCTCCGGGGATCAGAGCCTGGCCGTCGGTAGCCGTGTCCTGGTCATCGGCGTCGTCGCAGGACTCACTGATGTGGATCTTGTAGCCGGTCCACCAAGAGCCCTGCTTCAGACCGTAGCGCGCGTCGGTGTCGTACGGAGAAGCCAGCCGCAGTCTGCCGGGCGGGAGGTCTCTGCTCTCCCGCCGCTTCACCGCCGCTCCGGCCTCGGTCACGGTGCGGTGGTAGTTCTGCACCCACATCGTGCGCAGGACCTGCGCCGCTGGGAGTTCGCGCAGCCACGCCGGGGCATCAGAGGCGTGCACCGCCTCCAGCAGCGTGAACCCGTCCCGGCCGTAGACCAGAGCCATCTCCTCTCAAGCACGGGATAGAGGAGAAGGCGCTCGACCTGCTGCTGACGCCGCCAGCCCCGCCCGGCACGGAATAAGCCAGCAGGATCATCAACAGACGAAAACGGCAGCGATTGCTGCCCGTGATGATTGATGGCCCGAATGGCCCGAATGGCCCATCGGGGCCGTGAACGGGCGCGCCGCACGGTATGGGTGTCAAGGACCCCTCCCGCGAATCCGAGGTGAGAGACATGCCGGAGCCCGAACGCACCTGGCACCGACAGGCGTTCATCCCCGCCAGCCGCAGCGAGAGCGTCCCGCCGCCCGCGCCCGCCGCCGAGCCGCCCATCTACCGGGAGCTCGCCGCCGCCTGGGCCGCTCAGGGCCGCACCCTGCCGGGCGGCCCCGACCGCGAGTGGAAGGCTGTGATGGCCCGCCCCTGCTGGCCCGTCTGACCCTGGCCCTGACCGTACGTATGGGAGGAGTACGGGGAGCACGCGAAAGGGGCCGTACCACCGGTGACGGTGGCACGGCCCCTTTTCCCGCGGTCGGGCAACGGCGCCACCGGCAGCTGAACCGCGCCCGTGAGTTCGTCTGAGTGACGGCTGTCGGCATCTCCCTTTTCCGAGGTGTCGGCAGCCTCATTTCTTTGTACGAAGCCGGTACGGGTAGGGCGGCTGCCAAGAGAGTGAATATACGGAGTACGCCCCTCGGCCGGTTTCCTTTACCGCGCGCAAGGGGCGCGTTCAGTCGGCGCCGGCGTGGTCGCCATGTACTACCTCGGGAACGCCCTCTGGTTGAACGAGCGCGACCGCGCCGCACACGACACCGGCACGGCCTCGGCCGCAGAGCACGGTGGGCGGCCGGAGCCGAGCGAGCCGCAGGCCGGCGTCTCAACGCCGCTCTGCCCTTCAGTCGGCAGCGCGGCGTTCGTCGTCCAGGTGGGCCATGGCGTAGCCGTGCCCGTCGGGATGGCGGGCGAGGCGGGCCATCCCCCACGCAGTCTTCGCGTCCATCCCCTCGCCGAAGTCGGCGGCCAGGCACCGCGCCTGCCATGTCGTACGCGGGGCGAGGACCCAGGTGCGCAGGCTGGCCCGGACCACCAAGGCGGAATGGGCGCAGTGGAAGCAGGAGGCCCGCCAGCCGGTGCGGCAGAACGCCGAAGCGGTCGAGGCACTGCGCCGTGTGCCGCCTGCCCCGCGCCCAGGTGGCGGCCGCGTTCACGACCACCCCCTACACCAGCCAGACCGCGCGCCACGTATGCGACGCGTACGCCGCCTGGAAGACCGCCCTGAACGCCTTCGACATCACCTTCGACGGCCGCCTCTCAGCAGCCCGCCAGTAACCTAGACATTCCCAGTTACACCGTTCATTTGACCGACCCTGTCGTAGGCGGGGAAGCAGGTGCGCCGGTGGAAGGCCGGTCTGATGCCGGCGGCGGGACAGAGTGGGTCGCAGACGGCGAATCGGATCCGGCTGTGGCGTGAGGCGGCGGCGCACTTGCGGCATGCGCCCGCCGGTGTGCTGGAGTCGGTTCCCAGGCCGGTGAGTGAGAGGATGAGCAGGGCTGAGCCGCCCCATCTGCGGTACGGCGTGCGGCGGTCCTGTTTGTGTTCGGTGACGGCGACCAGGCGCCGGTAGAGGAAGCGGATGAACGCCCGAGCCAGTTGTACAAGGATGAGGACGGCTCCGGCCAACGGGAGGAGCAGCAACAGGATCTGGACGGCGGCGGAAATGATTCCCACCATTGGATTGCCGGATGCGGTGGCGTTTTCGACCAAAGTTTTGGCCGTGTTCCATCCCGTCTCGAGGAGTTCGGGGAGCCGGATGATCAGGATGCTCAGCTGGACTGCCAGTGCGGGGATGACCACCAGTACCCAGGCGGTGACCACGATCTGGGGCCAGCGCTTGAGAGCTTGAAGCAGTTCGTCGGCCGGCTGTCGCAGGAGAGCCCGTTTCAGGATCGGCCTGATGTACTTGAACAGGTCGGGGATGCCGACCAGGTCGGAAATGATGTAGTACCCGTCGAACCGGAGTGACGGGATGAGCTGTTGCACGATTTCCAGGTTGATGGCCAAAATCGCGACCAGCAGGACGTGCCATCCGGTTCCGAGGTATGTCAGGGCGAGACCGATGACGAACAGCGCGTTGAAGTAGACGCCTCCGAGGTCGACCCGCAGGCGGCCTGTGCGACCTAGCCGGTACGAGTCGGTGACGTCGGTGTAGAAAGCGGGCCACACCAGGTAGATGCCGCACCCCATGGCACCGGGGCGTGCTCCGCTGTAGCGGCACGCCGAGGCGTGGCCGATCTCGTGAAAGGCCGAGGAGACCAGGGCCAGAAGGACGACCAGCAGGATGCTGGTGGGGGTTACCAGAGCCTGTTGCATGGCGCTGGCCACGTAATTGCCGCTGAACAGCAGGGATTCGAAGAATACGAAGACGCTGACGGCCAGGAGCATCACGAAGGGCTGGTACAGCCACATGAAGAAGCCGCTGATGCTCCAGGAGGATGCCTCGGAGAAAACGGCTACCCGGCACCGCAGCGACAGAAAGGGGCTGGCCTTCGGGATTTCCGGGGGTGAGCCGTCGCTGTAGGTGGTGACTCCCAACGGCGCCAGTTTGTTGTCGATGAGGAAGACAACGTGGTCCGGCCCGAATTCGCGGTCGGTTTCGTGGCTCAACGCTTCCGCCAGGCGGGAGAGGTACTGCTGAGCGTTCCGCGGAGCCGAGGCCGACTGCTGCTGGATGTGGACGAGTTTGGCCAGCAGGTACAGCAATTCGGGCAGGCGTACTACCTGTCCGTCGAAGCGGCGCACCAGGTGGGGCTGCACGCGGTACCCGGAGCCTTCGAACTCGCCGACCAGTTCCGACCCTTCGGTCAAGGTGGGGACCGCCAGGGCGGAGGGAGGGGGATCTTCTGTCGCAACTGACAACGCTCGCGGGCTGATGGCGCTCTCCAGGAGGTGAGAGGAGTGATGCGGCCGGTGCGAGGGCACAGAGCCTTCATCCGGACGAACGAGCGTGGGTTCTCCTGGTTACACACAAGGTCCGGCCGAACCGGGGGAACGGCATATCCTTGAGCGGGCCGGCCCGCAGAGTCCGTTCACGGCGTATCGGAAACGCGCCTCACCAAGCCCCGCACGAAAGTCGGGGAAGCGCCGACGAGATCGTCAGCCCTTCCCCGACCTATGGTGACCTTGTCACCAAAGGATTACCTCAGTGGGTCACCGTCGACGGGGTGCAGATCTGCGTGATCTGCTGCGTGCCAACCGGCAGGCCCAGGACGAGCGCCGGGGAGGTGCTCTGGACCGCGCAGCTCGACACGACAGTGACGCCGCCGTGGCCGCCGCCGTGGCCTCGGTCGTGGCCGCCATCGTGGCCGCCGTCGTGGCCGCCATCGTGGCCGCCGTAACCGCCGTCGTGGCCGCCGCCGTAACCTCCGCCGAAGGCGGAGAGCACGGCCCGCTCGGGCAGGAGCTCGCCAGCGAGCTTGTTGAGCTCCTCAAAGTTAATGGCAGACATTTTGCTTCCTTTCATCATGCGCTGCAGCTGACTGCCTCGCTTGGTCATTTGTGGTTATACCAGCAGTAATGCACCGCAATCAATTCAGCGGCCGAATTCACTTATTCGGCTCTGCGGCTATTCGCATCATCCCTTCTCGGAGTATTGAGCCGAATGGGCTATTTGTCAGATGAATCATTTGTCGCTACCTCGATCTTTCGTGGTGGGCCGCCGACGGGATCGGTGGCCAAGGGCGGGCATGGCCGAGGGCCCGGGTGTCGTCTCGGGTGAACGCCGGGTTCCACTGCTCCGGACTGGGTGCTCTTCTTGTAGGGGCCGGTGAATTGCTGCTCAGCCGGGGTTCGGCAGGAGTGCGAGCCGTTCCAGGGCAGTGGTGATCTCAGGGGTCCAGGGCCAGTGGTGGGCGAGGCGGAGGATGCGGCGTCGGCCGGTGGCGACGAGCTGGCCGGCCGCGGAGAACAGGCGGAACCGCAGGCGGCGCGGTTCCCGGAGCCGGGTCCGGCCGATCATGGGCATCCCGGCCAGCAGGTCGAGGGCGATCTGGACGATCTCCAGCCAGACCCTGTTCTGCGCGGTGTCGTGCAGGGGAAGGTTCCGCAGGCCGGTCGAACGCGCGGCCCGGATGCGGTCCTCCGCGCGGGTAGCAGCCAGTGACAAAGATCGAGTTCGGCGATCGGCCGGCCGAGGGTGTTGGTGGCGAAGCTGGTGATCCGCATGCCGTCCGCGTCCGTGATCCTCAACTGGGTGCCGGGATGCAGCCGTTCCCAGCGGGCGATCAACCGCATCCCATCCGGCCATCCCTCCAAGACATCGCCGGTGAGTTGGCGGCCCATGCGCCGTCACGAACCTCGCCGTTCGACTCGACGGCCGGCCAACCGAGTAGGACAGCCAGCGTCCGCGCTGGGAGAGCCAGGCCACGAACTCAGGGGTGCCTCCGCCGGAGTCGCAGCGGATCAGCGTCTGCCGTCCCCGCCGGTACGTCCTGGGCAGTTGAGCGAGGGCGAGGCGGGCGGCGCTGATGTGGTCGGCGGCCGTGTTCGAGCCCGCGTTGCCGGGGCGGAGGAAAGTGGCGACGGGTTCTCCTGTTCCCGGCCGTGGTCGACGAACCCCATGAGCGGGTGGTGGCCGTAGCTCTTCTTCCAAGTTGGGGCCGCGTCCTGCTTGTCCGTGCGCGACGACCACAACCCCGTCCGGGTCCACGACGTTCTCGGGCGTTCCTGCAAGGGGCGGGCGGCGGGTCTTCAACAGGGGGAGAGGGAGGCAACGGGGTCCCGTTGGTACGGGCAGTCGACCAAGACAACTTGCCCTGTCCTCTGCCCTCTGAGAGCGGGACCCGGGCCGTGCTCGGAGCGGTGTTCGGCCTCACAGCCAAAGCCGAGACCGGCTATGCCCGGCACCTGCTTGCACCTCGTGACGCCGGACATGGTGGTGCTGTGGGACGAGGTTTCGACGGCAACGACTTCCTCAGCGCGGTCACCGCACGGACGGCAGGGTCCTGGGGCGGCGGCTTCGGAACAACCGGCGCACCCGTGCTCCTCCGGCTCGCCGACCGCTCGTACCGGGGCGATCGGCACGGTCAAGGTACGGGTCATCGACGCGCGGATCACCGTTACCCGCGCGGACGGCAGGGTGTCCACCGGGGCCTACCGCTGGTCACGACGCATGGCACAACCCGACCGTCACCGCGGAGAGGTCGTCCGCCATCTCGGCGAGATCGACCTCGGCACCATGCACAGACAACTCGTCCGACGGCCCCAGGCCGACTTGCTCCGCAAGAGGGAGTAGCCGATTTTCACCGCCACACCACGCGACGAACTCCCTTGCCGGAGCGCCGAGAGCGTCAACGACCTGGCCTGGGGGAAAGTCCCGTCCACTGCGCAGGAAGAACGCGGAGGTCGGACCGGGGCGTCGGCGGCCGGAGGTGGAGGGGTCCGCGAAGCCGACTGAGGTCTCCGGGTCCATGGGCTGATCTACCGCCTTCGGTGCACCCACCGTTGTCCGGAGCATGGTCTTGTGGGAGACGATCGCCTGCGAAGGAAGGCGTCGGTGGCCGTTGTCCGGCGAAACTCTCCTGGCGATGCCCATCCTCAGGGTCGTCTCCCAGAAGTGCCCGGGCGAGTGGAGAACGGCTGCCGCATACTCAGCCGGACCTTTGTTTCTTTCGCACGGGATTGATCGCTCGCCGCCCATAATTGCGTCGCTCCAGAATGGCCCGACTCGTCCAACGGTGCGATCCCGTGACGTGCCAATATCGGCAGTGGGGGCATAGATAGATGCGATCGGCTGGGGGCGTATTTTCGAGCAATGGCTGTTTCGCTAGCCATTTGCGAGCTACATCCTCGCTTGGGAACTTCACCTTCCCGCCGAGCGGGCAGCGTGGCAGGCTCACATTGGTCACACTCCTTTGGAATCGGGAGTGGAGCCCTCACCTCAGTCGTGCTCGCAACACGTGACTGGCCTCCTGTTGTTCCCAGGACGGAGACCCGTGACAACAGTGGTGGTCGCGCCCTCGGAACGATGTGCAAGGTTCGGCAGAAGCACACGTCGCTGGGCTCCATACGAAGGTCGGGGAAGCGCTGACGAAAGCGTCAGCCCTTCCCCGACCGATGGTGAACGCCTGTCACCAAGGGGTTACCTCAGTGGGTCACCGTCGACGGGGTGCAGATCTGGGTGATCTGCTGCGAGCCGACCGGCAGGCCGGCGACGAGCGCCGGAGAGGTGCTCTGGGTCGTGCAGGTCGACACGACGGTCACGTCGCCGTCGCCGCCGCCGTAGCCGCCACCGCCAAAGGCGGAGAGCACGGCCCGCTCGGGCAGCAGTTCGCCCGCGAGGTTGTTGATCTCCTCAAAGTTAACGGCAGACATGCGATTTCCTTTCCTCATGCGCTGCAGGCGGATTGCTCCCGCCTGGAGATTGCATTTATAGCAGCCGCCAAACCAAGACAACCAATTTACAGTAGCCGTGGCGGCAGGGTTCATCCATTCAGTCTCCATATGTCATTTCACGATACTGGTGTGTAGTGTGAAAAGGAGATCGGTCGTCACGGACTGCTGAAGTATCGAGCCGGGACTGTCGGGTTGTCCGGTCGCTGGTGAGGTGTGACCGCGGTCGAGGATGTGCGTCGGCTGAGGCCGGCTGGGGTGGGGCTGCGGGTGGTGGCCGCGTTGGAGTCTGGGACGGTGCGCGCGTACGGGCAGGCGGCTGGGGTGTTCGGGGTCTCGCGGCGGTGGGTGCTTCCTTCCGTATACGAGCGAGGGCAAGCCGGTGACCGGCACGAGCTCCAGCACCTCGTCGACCAGCTGACTGCGACGGACTGCGGCGGACTGCGGCGGACTGGCTCACCGAGGCCGCCGTCACCGATCAAGCACAGCCGCACCGGCCAGCTGACCGAACGCGTCCTCGACGCGGTCCAGCGGGCGGTTGGACCACTCCGCCATCCCGTCCACCACCTTGTCCGTGATCGTGGAGATGGTCGCTTTGGACACACTCGCGCCATAGACCTCAGCCAGGTGTGCGGAGATCTCCCCGTGCGTGAGCCCCTTCGCGGACAACGACAACACCATTTCGTCCACGCCGGCCAGGCGCCGCTGACGCTTCTTGTCAATGACCGGCTCGAAGGTGCCCGCCACGTCCCCGGGGCACCTTCACGTCCACCGGCCCGACGTCCGTCAGCACCGTCTTCGCCCTGGTGCCGTTGCGGGAGTTGCCGCTGCCCCGGCCC
Source organism: Streptomyces sp. NPDC059994 (assembly GCF_042737755.1). Taxonomy (NCBI): domain Bacteria; kingdom Bacillati; phylum Actinomycetota; class Actinomycetes; order Kitasatosporales; family Streptomycetaceae; genus Streptomyces; species Streptomyces sp. NPDC059994. Next base: position 51,763 of record NZ_JBHWUR010000029.1, on the reverse strand, counting down.
TCGGCGTCGTACTTCTCGTATCCGAGGTGATCGGTGATCTCGCCCTCTAGGGCGGACTCCCTGACCCGCTTGGTCAGCTGTTGCAGCAGTCCGCCCTCGCCGGTCAGCTGCAGACCCTCGCTACGGGCCCGGTCCACGAGCATCGCGACCGACTGCTCGTCACTGGCAGCCGTCGCAGCCTTCGTTGCCGACTCACCGGCCGGTATCTGCTCGATGGTGGTGTCGCTCATCATCAGGCGTCTCCTTGATCATCGGATCCGCCGATCATTGAACACTCCCGATCCGGATGCCCAGCCACGGATAGGTGTGGTTGTAGAACACGTTGTCCTGCGGCTGCAGCCCGACGGCGGAGGGCCACATCTGGAAGGCCGGTGCATTGGAGATTCCGCCGTGGAGCCGCCGCCACACCCGCAGGGAGCTCTGTCCGGAGGGGGGCGCCGTGATCGTGTCGGTCCACTCGACCGCATTGCCACCCTGGTCGAGAGTGCCCCACGGCGAGGTGGTCCTCGCCCCGCCGACCGTGCTGAGGCTGCCCTGGTAGACCTTGGCGTAGGTGCTGGGGTCAAGTCCCAATGGGTTGACGGTGGAGCAGGCTTCGGGCTGCAGTTGTCCCGGGCACCAGCTCGGAGCCGGCTTTCCGCTCGCGTGGTACGAGGCCAGTGGCTGGGTCGCCGCGTTGGTGACGTCGCCGGTGGCCGGGTTGAGGGTGGTGGGGTTGGGGGCGGTCGCGTCTCCGTCGCCGAAGACTCCCGGGTTGGTCGGGTACTTCCAATAGGAGTAGGTGCCTCCGCCGCGCGGGTCGTAGTAGGCCGCCTTGATCCATTCATCCTGACTCGGCAGGACGAAGCCCGAGCTGTGGGCTCGGGTCGTATTCGGCCGGGCCAAGTCGTACATTCCGCGCTCGGTCCGCGTCGACAGTTCGACCTGATAGGTGACATAGTTGAAGCGGCCGTTGCTACTGGACTTCTTGGAGATCAGTCGGCCGTTGTAGAGCGAGTTGACGAAGCGTGCCGCCCTCAGGAAGTTTGCGAAGCCGTACGGCTTGTCCGCCCACTCCGGAAAGGCCACCGAGTAGTGGCTGCCCCTGTCGGCGCTGCCGGAGAAGTTGATTTGGCCGTACCTCGGCCATGCCGACGAGCTCTCGGTCTCGTCATAGAGACCGAGGCGGTTGCGTCCCTCGGGATCGGCCGTATTCAGGAACGCCACCCACTGCTTCACGGTGACTTCGAGCTGCCCGATCTCGTAGCGATAGCGCACGCCGCCGACTCTCAGGCACTTGCTCGGGGTGGGAGCTTCGGCGCACGAGCGGTACAGGGCGTCCTTGAACGGGACAATGCCCACCGAAGGATTACCGGGCGCGCCGACCTTGACGGTCTTGAGTGTGATGACCGCGCCCCCGTCGGAGGGGTTGTCCCCAGAGGGACGCGGCTCGGCGGCAGCAGCACCGGAGCCGGCCGTCACGGAGGCGGCGAGCAACGCCGAAAGCCCGCACGCCGCTACGACGGCCCTGCTGAGGCGAGTACGGCGGGAAACGAAGTGCATGAGCATTCTCTTTTCGGCCATGGCAGCCCTCTCCGCGGCAACGGCCAGCGCGGATCGGACCGACGATCACTCAACGGTTGACGCCACGTTAACCTTATTCACTACTTTCCGCTTTCGCTGCGTCACGGAAACCGCATGGTTTCCGTGGGGGGTCTGGAATTTCGGTCGCCACCGGGCGCGGGAGTGAATCACATGGGCCGCCCGGTGCGGGAAGGAGGAAAGAGCGGAAGGCGGGGGGCGCCCCTATGTCCTTGGCCGAGAGGACAGTCCGTGTCCCTGACAGGCGCGGCGCGGAATGGCCCGGTTCCTTGTGCTCGGACGCTCTGTCGAGATGTGGCAGCGGTATCGGCGACCGGACCGAAGCCGGACTCCGAACCGCCGTCAGGTCAGGCCTGTGACGTGCCGACCCTGCCGAGATGCGGACGAAGAACCGGGCCGAGTTGTCGACCTCGAATCGGGGAACCTGGTTATGCCTGCCCGGATAGGCGTACAACACCTTTTCCTTCGAGGCGCAGGCGTCGACCAATGTGAGACCGGATTGGCGGTTGTTTTCCTCGTCGTCCCACAGGAGCAGGGACTCGATCCGAATGGTGATCCGGCCGGCCGCCCCGGCCAGGGCCTCGTACACGAAGCCCCCGCCGAAGGCGGCAGCGGTGAACGTCAAGCCGCCGTAGCCGACCGGCGCTTCGGTGCCGATCTCGGGCAGAGCCTGGAGGGCGTCCAGGGTTGCCTGCCATTCCGGCACGGCGCGCTCCGCCAGTGAGCTGTTGTAGTCGACGACGATCGGGCCGATCGGCTCTCCTGCCGCCCGAGCTCGCCCGGAGCGGATTCCCCTTCCCACACGCAGAGGCTCCGCCCCGACATTCGGGGCGGAGCCCGTGTGGCCGTTGGCGCAGGCCAGGACATCTGTTGTGATGTCAGGTTCCCCCGCTGCGCGGGAGCGGCTGACTAGCTGGTCAGGGCGGGTTGACGTGGTTTCAGGTTCACTGGTTCGGCCGCTGCCTGGTCGGCGTAGTGCCTCTCCTAGGCCGGTCGTCGTTGCACGGCGTCGGCGATGACCGCTGTGACGAGCTTGTTGACGACTGCCGTGGCCGGCGGGCCGGGGTCGCGGTCTGCGAACAGGATGACGAAAGCGTCACGAGCGTCGGTCTTGGCCTCACCAGGGTAGAGATCGGCGATCCGCCGCATCGTCAGTCCGGGCAGATAAGCGACCTGGCAGCCCGCATCCCGGGCGACTGCCAGCGGCAGAGCCCCGATGGAAGCCGGCTGGTCAACGACGACCAGCACCGTTCCGTGCTTGGCCCGGAGTTTGTCGAAGAGCTCCCGCAGCTTCGGCTCGTTGTTGGGCAGCGGCTTGTCGAACACCTTCTTCCCCGCGAGGTTGACGGCGGTGGCGTGGTGTTCGCCCTTGCCGACATCCAGCCCCGGATAGACACCGACGCCAGTTTCGTCCGCCATGCCTTCACTCCCGTGTCCGTGCTCTCCCCGGCCCTCACGTGCGGCATCAGCGTGCCGGCATCCACGTTACGAAGAGACTGCCTTCCCCGGTCCGGGTTCGGCGCTCGAGCCTCTAGCCTCCCCGTTTCGGTTGGTGTGATGAGACGTCGCTGATCGTCTGCTGTCGGGTGGGCGAGGCGTTTTCGGTGCTCGGGCATGGTGGAGTCCCGGCGCGGTGGTCGGGTTCTCAAGGTCCTTCGAGTCGCGGGCGGTCAGGTGATATTGCCGGTCAGCCGGCCGGGCGGGGCAGCGCGGCGAGGCGGTGGAAGGCCGCGGCGAGTTCGTTTCTCCAGGGCCAGGTGGCTGATATCCGCAAGCGCAGACGGCGGCCGCCGCGGGTGAGGCGTGCGGCGACGTGCAGCAGCCGGTAGCGGAGCTTCTTCGGCTCGGCAGCCGCGAGTTCGCCGTCCAGCAGCAGGACGCGCGTCCAGGCCAGCAGGTCGATCGCCGTGAGGCTGAGTTCGAGCCGGGCGGCGTTGATGTGGAAGTCGCGGGAGGGGAAGCGGCCGAAGCCGGTGGTCTTGCCGCACCGGGTGTGGTCCTCGACGCATGCATGGCCGCGGTGGCGGACTTCCAGGAACTGGGCGGAGCCGCCACCGGAGTAGGGGGTGTCGGTGAGGAACACCTGATGACGCCGGCCCTCGTCCTGGTCGAACAGGGACAGCTGGGCTCCGGGGTGCGGCCGCTCCCGGCGCACGATGACGCGGGTGCCGTTAGGATAGCCGGTCAGGTCGATCATGCCTGTCAGCTCGGCGACCTCGGCGCCATCACGCAGCGTTCCGTCCTGGTTCAGGGCGGGATGCCAGAGCCGGTCGGGCATGGCCCGAATGGCGCGGCGGAGCGGCTCGGTGATGGCGTATCCGACCGAGAAGCAGGTGAGGATGCCTCGTTTGCGCAGGTCGCGAATGTGGGCGAGGAAGGCTTTTGCGGATCCGGCGCTGTCGGTGCGGACGAGGATGTCGGTGCCGTGTCGGTGGGCGTCGGGGATCTGGGCGAGTGCCTGGTCGAGCACGGTGATGTGGTCGATGGCGGTGTTGGCGCCGGCGTTGCCGGGCCGCAGCCGGCCGGACAGTGCCTCGCCGGTGTTGGCCAGGAAGCACAGCAGCGGGTGGAAGCCGAAACCGCCCTTATAGGTGGGTGCGGCCTGCGCTTTCTCGGAGTGGCATGTGATCAGCGTGGCGTCGAGGTCCAGGACCAGGCCGGGCAGCAGGCGCCCCGCGGCCCGGGCTGCGGGGATGCCCTCACCGTGCTCGATGCGGCGGTCGCCGAGGCCGCGCTGCGACAGCACCGCCCGGTGGTCATGTTGACCTCCGATATCGACGACATGGTCAAGCTCTGCGGCGATCGGGTCCGGCTCGTGGCGGTCTGATTTCTGCGGTCGGGAGTGGTCCAGGGGGTTCTTGGGCCGGTCTTGCCCCAGACGTCTGGCGCACCGTCATTCAAGCCCTACCAGGCCGTTCTGGCAGGCGATGACGACGAGTTGGGCGCGGTCGCGGGCGCCGAGTTCGGCTATTGCGCGCTGGTTGCGGGTGCGTACGGTTAGGACGCTGAGGACGAGTTCTTCGGCGATCTCGCCGATGGGCGGCTTCCGGCGAGAGGAGAGCCTCGCTTGCGGCCGTTGGTGCGGATACCCGCGAGCAGTGCGTGGGTGATCCGACTCTGCATAGACGACAGCGGAGCGACCTTCACGCAGTCCGGCCGTGCGCTGACGACGTGGACGCCGCTGTTGATCACCGAGCGAGCCTGACCCGGTCGGCTCGGCCCGACACGGCGTTCGAAACGCCCTGCGCTGCCGCTGCAGTACGGATCGGTTTGTCTGCGTCTTGGCTCGTCAGGGGCTTCGAACGGAACGCGCAGGGGCCATATGGGACTCGTTCTGGACGGACGAGCAGCTCAGTGGGCAACCGGCTCAAGTCCTATCCATCTTTAAGCGTAGGGGTGCTCTGGCCTGCGTCGTTACTGAGGCTTCGTGCAATCGTACGAGACTTCGTACGGCCTCGTCGATCTCGCGACCGCACCCGTCCAGCGCTGCGGAGGGCCTCCCCAAGGGGTCCGCGACGTCATCCGCCTCCGGCGGGACCGGCACCGCGTGCCCCCGGCGGGCGGCGGCGGATGCGACCACGGCGGCGAAGTCGCCGACGCTGTCCGGCCGCCGCCCGTCCCCGCCGGCGAGCCGCACGAACTCCTTCAGGGTGAAGCAGCGTCGCATCGCCGACGGCGCGAGCCGTACGGCAGCCTCGCGGTGCTCACCGGCGAGCCCGAGCACCAGCGCCGATCCCAGGACGAGCTCGGCGGTGAGCGGGCGCGAGACGAAGCCGGAGCCGTCGCCCCCCAGCCGCTCCAACACCGCCCGGGTGGAGTGCTCCATGCCCGGACGGGGCCACGCCTGCGTACCGGCGCTCTCCGGCTGTACGGCCGAGCCACGCGGCAACCGGGCGGCCAGCAGCCGCTCGGCGAGCGCCGAACGGTGCACGTTGCCGGTGCAGACGAACAGGACCCGGATCACCCCTCGTGGACCCCGCCGACTCCACCCGTCCCGGCTGGCGAGGCCGCCTCGCCACGGGGAACCGATGTCCGGGGAGCGGGCAGCTCACCGTAGCTCCGGTAGCCGTACCGGCCGCCCTTGGAGACCGGCGCCATGTTGAAGACGGTGCCGAGGACGCGCACGCCCACCCGCTCCAGCGACTCCGTGGCGGCGCGCACCTGGTCCCGCCTGGTCCTGGCGGCACGGACGACGAGCAGCGCGCCCTGGGCGAGCGAGGCGAGTCCCACGGTGTCGGCGACCGGCAGCAGCGGCGCGGTGTCCACGATCACCACCTCGTGCAGGTCCGCCAGCTCCTTCAGCACCTCGGCCATGCGCGCCGAGGCGAGCAGCTCGGTGGGGTTCGGCGGTACCGCGCCGCTGGCCAGCACCGACAGCCCGCCCGCGACCTCCTGCATCACGTCGGCGATCCGGGCCTGCCCGATGAGCACGGTGGTCAGGCCGGCGTCCCGGACCAGACCGAAGGCCGGGGCCACGCACGGCCGGCGCAGGTCGGCGTCCACCAGGCAGGTGGAGACACCCGCCTCGGCCAGCGAGAGGGCGAGGTTCACCGCGGTGTTGGTCTTGCCCTCACCCGGCACCGAACTCGTCACCACGATGATCCGCGGCGGGTCGTCGACCTGCGAGAACTGCAGGTTGGTGCGCAGCTTGCGGAAGGCCTCGGCACGCCGGGAGTGCCCGTTGGCGGCGACGAGCGGCTGCTTGGGGGCGTTCTTGTCGTACGGGATGGCGGCCAGCCCCGGCAGTTCGGTGAACTCGCTCAGCGCCTCCACCGTCTTGAGCGTGGTGTCCAGCGTCTCGCGCAACGCGACGACGCCGGCGCCGAGCAGCAGGCCGGCGAGCACACCCGCGGCCAGGTTCAGCAGCGGCCGGGGCGAGACCGGCCCGACGGGGGCGACGGCTTCCTGCGTGACACGCAGGGAGACGGGGGAGGTCTGCTCGTCGGTCCCGCTCTTGCCTTCGGAGCCGGGCACGTGCTTGGGCGTCTCCAGCCGCTCGACGACCGCACTGAACCGCTCCGCCACGACATTGGCGATCCGCGCCGCACGCCGGGACGAGGTGTCCCGGACGGTGATGTCGATGAGCACAGTGTTGAGGGGGGCCTGGGCGGTGATCCGGGATGCCAGCTCCTCCGGCGTGGTGCGCAGTCCCAGCTCCTTCACCACGGGCACGGTCACCTGCCGGGTCGTCACGATCTCGGCGTACGAATGCACCCGCGCCTGCGAAAAGCTCTGACCCAGGCTCAGCTGGGCGGTGTCCTGCCCGGTACGGGTCGCGACGAAGAGCTGGGTTCTGGCCTCGTAGACGGAGGTACTCAAACTCGTCACGGCGAGCGCCGTCCCGACCGCGAGAGCCAGGCAGACGGCGACGGTCGGCCAGCGACGCGCGAGAGCCTTCAGGAAGCTGTGGAGATCCAAGCTGCACCCCTCATCGAACCGAGGGAACCGCCCGGATTGGGATGTTCTGTTCCCTGTGGACGCAGCCGACCATAGGGACTCGCGCGCACCGAGCGGGGGAGCCACCCTCATGCGGGGCCATCGTTGAGGACAACCGCTACCCCATCCGGGGACTTCCTGGCCGCGTCGCGGTGAGGGAATGCGTATATCCAACTTTTTCCTTGTATCCAGATCTCGATGACGGCCGACCGCCTGGCCCGAACCGAGTGGAGGAGAGTGAACATGACGAGATCGCCCGGATGGCGAGGCGCGCTGGCATCGGCTGCCGTGCTCGTCGCCGCCTCACTGGCAGGGGCGCAGACCGCCCACGCGCAGTCCGGGGGGCCGTACCCGCCGCCGTACCCGCCGCCGCCCCATTGCCTGACGCTCAGCGCCACCACCGTGCACGCCGGAGACCGACTGCGTTTCCGCGGCACGGGCTTCACTCCCCGGCAGCGTGTCGAGGCGGACCTGAAGTCGTTCGCCGTCGTGCTGGGCACCTTCAGAGCGGACAACCGCGGAGACGTCACCGGCACGGTGACCATCCCGCGGCGCACCCAACCGGGGTCCCACACCTTCGAACTGATCGCCCGGTATCCCCATCGGAAGTTGGCCGTCGGCATCAAGGTGCTGCCCGCGAACAGCCGGGCAGCCCTGGCCGGACCCGTCAACACGTCGTCCGTCAACAAGCAGCCCGAGCATGCGGGCCTCACGAACACGGGCGGTGGGAAGGCTCTGGCACTGGGCGGGGCTCCGGCGGGGCTGATCGCGGCGGGCGGTGGCACGCTGCTCGCCGTGCGCCGCCGCCGCAGTTCATGACGGACCGGGACACCGGTACGGCACCCGGGCGTCCCGGCTTCGGCCGGGGCGCCGCCCGCTTGCCGGGGACGGGCCGCCGCCTCGACCGGGCGCCCGTCCTTCGCCGTGCGCTCAGGTACGCCCTGCCCGCCGTCGCGGCGCTCGCACTGGCCGGCGCCGCCTGGATCGCGGTCACCGGACTGTTCGCCCGCACGGAACTGCTCGCTGCCCAGCGGGACCTCGATGCGCTGCGGCGGACCGTGACCACCGCGCCGGCACCCGGCACGGCCGGGGAACAGCAGCGTGCGGTGGGGTCCGCGGCGGCCCACGCCGCGCGGGCCCACCGGCTCACCACGGGCCCGGCCTGGTACTGCGCCGCCCGGCTGCCCTTCGTCGGCGGCCCGCTGCGGACCGTGCGCGGCGCCGCGTCCGCGGCGGACCGCCTGTCCGCCGGCGTCCTGTCCCCCCTGATGCGCGCCCTGCCGGCACCGGGCGGCGGCGACGGGATGTCGAGGGCGCTGCTGTCCTTGCGCAAACACGCGCCGGACGTCGTCCGGGCGGCAGCCGTCGCCACCCGGGTACAGGCCGACGTGCACGGGCTGCCCCCGTCCACCTGGCTGCCGGCGGCCGACCGGGCCCGGGCCGACCTCGTGCGGCAGCTCGACCGTCTCACCCCGGCGATGGCCGACGCCTCCGTGGCGGCCCGGGTCCTGCCGTCCCTGCTGGGCGACCAGGGGGAACGCCGCTACTTCCTCGCGTTCCAGAACACCGCCGAGGCGCGCGGCACCGGAGGGGTCGCCGGGGCCTTCGCGGTGCTGCGGACCGACCGGGGCCATATGTCGTTCGAGCGGTTCGGCAACAACACCGAGATGGCGGCGGCCCAGGCGGACATCGATCTGGGCGCCGAGTTCGCGGACCGCTACGCCGGCAGCGCTCCCACCCGCGTGTGGGCCAATTCCAACCTCAGCCCGCACTTCCCCGACGCGGCCCGTATCTGGGCTGCGGCGTGGCGCAACCACACCGGCGACCGCGTGGACGGAGCGATCGCCCTCGACCCGACCGCACTGGCCCGTTTCCTGCGGGTCACCGGCCCCGCCCGCATGGCCGACGGCACCGAACTCACCGCCGACAACATCCTGGACCTCACCGAGCGGGCCAGCTACGCACGCTACGACGACGTCACCCGGCGCAAGGCCTTCTTCGTCGACACGGCACGCGCCGTCGCCGCGCCCCTGCTCGCCGCGTACGCCGACACCCGCCGACTGCCCGCCCTGTTCGCCGCCGTCCACGAGGCCCAGCGCGACGGCCGGCTGAAGCTGTGGAGCGCCCACCCGCCAGAACAGCGGCTCCTGGAGACGCGCCCATACTCGGGCACACTCCCCAGCGCCCCCGGACCCTTCGCGGGACTGGTGGTGAACAACGCGGCGGGCTCGAAGCTGGACTACTACCTGGACCGGAGCCTGGTCTGGGAGGCGAACGGCTGCGCCGGCGGCGGGCGCGCGGTCACCGTGACGGCGACCCTCACTAACCGGGCCCTGTCCGCCGGCCTGCCCGGCTACGTCACCCTGCGTGAGGACCACCCGCCCTACCGCACCCGGCCGGGCGACAACCGGCTGCTGGTGTCGTACTACGCCGGGGTCGGCGCCGACCTCGTCGGCGCCACCGTGGACGACCGCACCGCTCTCGTGGCATCCGGCACCGAACGCGGCCACTCCGTGTACACGCTCGATCTGGAACTGCCCGCGGGCGCCCGCCGCACGCTGGTCCTGCACCTGTGGGAACCGCACGCGGACGGCAGGCCGGTCCTGCTGCGCCAGCCCCTGGTGACACCTCTGCGGGCCACGCTGAAACCGGGCAGCGCATGCGGCACCCGAACGAGCGGCACCGCACAGCGTCCTATCGGGTGACAGTCCCCCCCGGCGCAGCGTCACACCCGGCTCGGCCCGGAACGCCGTACAGACTCGATCAGACCCTTTAATCGCACTTGGAGGGCGCATGTGGCTGTTCGGGGACACCCTGCCCCAGCTACCGGGTCCACGGCAGCCGTGGACCCGGGGCGTCGACAAACAGCCACCGGCCGCCGGCCGCCGCACCTGCAAACCCCTCTGGTACGCGCCGGCCGCCGTCCTCGGTGACGCGGTCGGCGCCCTCGTGCCGGCGTACCTGGCCTTCGCGCCGACCGACAGTGCGAAGGCCGTGACCCTCGCGGTGGTGGCGGCGGTGGCCTGGCTGTTCGTGCGCGCCGCGCGGGACCGTTACGCCGAGGGCCGTCTCGGTGAGGGCGCCGTCCTGGGCCCCGCGCTGCACGACTGGCTGGTCATGGTCGGCATGCTCGCGGTGGTACGGGCGGCGACGGGCGAGGACTCCCCGTTTCTCCTCGCGCTCACCGCCCTGATGCCCTGCGCGCCGACGAGCGTGGTCGTGCACACGCTGATCTGCCGGCATCTGGTCGCCCGGCGTCGCGACGGCCGGGCCGTGCGCCGGGCCCTGGTGATCGGTGAGGCGGACGCCGTCGACGGCCTGGTCGGCCACCTCGCGCGGCGGACCGAGCACGAGTTCGTCGTCGTCGGCGTGTGTCCGATCGGCGAGCAGGACCCGCAGTCGCTGGCCCCCGTCGCCGCCCGCCTGGACAGATGCGAACCCCCGCGCATGACGGCCGACTCGGCCGCGGTGCTGGAGGCGGCCCGGCAGCTGGGCGTGGACGCGGTCCTCGTCGTACCGGGACCGCACCTGAGCGGAACGCGCCTGCGCCGGCTGTCCTGGGCCCTGCACGGCGCAGGCCGCCGGCTCGTGGTCGTACCGGGCCTGACCGAGGTGTCCGGGCGCCGGGTGGGTGTCTTCTCGGTGGCCGGACTCACCATGCTGAACGTCACCCCGCCGCTGCGGCGGGGGCTCGCCGCGGTGGTGAAGTCGGTGACCGACCGGCTGGGCGCTGCGCTGCTCATCGTGCTGCTCGCCCCGGTGTTCGCGACGGTCGCCCTGGTCGTGCGCCTGGACTCCCCGGGACCCGTCGTGCACCGGCAGACCCGGGTCGGACGCGGCGGGGCGCCGTTCACCATGATGAAGTTCCGCACCATGGTCGCCGACGCCGAACGGCTGCGGCAGCAGTTGGCCGGCACCAACGAGCAGGACGGCCGGATGTTCAAGATCCGCCGTGATCCGCGCATCACCCGCGTCGGCCGCCTGCTGCGCCGCTGCTCCCTGGACGAACTGCCGCAGCTGTTCAACGTGGTGCGCGGGGACATGTCCCTGGTCGGCCCGCGTCCGCCGCTGCCCGACGAGGTCGCCCGCTACAACGAGGTCGAACTGCGCAGGCTCGCCGTCAAGCCGGGCCTCACCGGCCTGTGGCAGGTCAGTGGGCGTTCGAACCTGTCGTGGGACGAGACGATCGCCCTGGACCTCGGATACGTGGACAACTGGTCGCCGTCGGTGGACCTCGGAGTGCTGCTGCGGACGGTGCGGGCCGTCATCGCGGGCACCGGAGCGTACTGAGGAAGAGAGCCGATGCTGTCGAGAACCGCCCCCGCCGCCCCTGTAGCGCCGGACCAGCCCGTCCGGTCGGCTGCCGATGTGCTCGTCCTGGCCGACCGGCTCTTCCAGTGGGCCGACGCCCGCACCTGGGCGGGGCCCGATCCGTACGACGGGCTCACCGGACCGCTGGGGCGGCTGGCCGTGCACCGTGTGCTGCGCCAGGCGCTCCTGCAAGCCGTCAAACGCAGCCCGGCCGACCTGCGACCGGCCCTCGGCATCCGCCCACTGCGCACCGCCACGGCCACCGGCTGCGCCGCCGGTGCCTGCGCCCGGCTCTCCGCGTCCCCGGTGTGGCGCGAACGTGCCCTGCGCCTGGGCCGGTGGACGGCGGCCGAGCAGTTGTCCGGGCGCTACGCCGGGCTGTGGCGCTACGAGTTCGACGTGCAGACCCGCTGGTCGCACTACCCGGCCTCGGTCCCCAACCTGGTGGCCACCACCTTCTGCGCGGACGGCTGCCTGGACGCCGGGACCCTCGGCGACGAGGCCGCGCGGACGCTCGCCCGCGGCCTGCTGGCACACCTGCACAACGGCGAGTTCTTCACCTACACCCCGACCAGTGGCGTCCTGGTCCACAACGCCAACCTCATGGGTGCCGCACTCGCCGCCCGTCTGGCCCGCACCACGCCCCTGCCCGCCGCCCTTGCGGGCCGGCTGGCCGACGCGGCCCGTCGAGCGGTCGAGGTGAGCCTGGCGGGCCAGCGCCCCGACGGTTCCTGGCCGTACGGCTCAGGGCCGCGCCTGGACTGGGTGGACGGCTTCCACACCGGGTACGTGCTGCTGCGCCTCGACCAGGCCGCGACGCTGCTCGGCATGGACGTGCTGGCCCGGCTCGAACGCGGGGTGGACCACTATCTGCGGCACCTCTTCGACGGCCCGCTGCCCCGCTACTTCGCGGACGCCCGGACCCGACGCGACCCGAACAACGACGCCACGGCGGTACGGATGGCGGCGTGGGCGGCCGAACGCGGCTTCACCGGCACCGACTTCGCCCGCGACGTGCTGGCGGCGGTCGCGGACCGCTATCCCGGCCTCGGCACAGGCACAGGCACAGGCACAGGCACCGGCAACGGCACCCGGACCGGGACCTCCGGGAGGAACAGGGCTCTGTGGGAGTCACCCCGCTGGAGCGCCGCCCCCTTCCTGGATGCACTGACCGCCCTGCACGCCGTGCTGCCGGGGTGACCGCGTCACCCCTTGCCCGGCCGGTCGACGGCGGCCCTCACAGCGCGCAGAGACGTCCGCGGGCCGCCACCGCGCTCCGCGCACGACGACCGGACGGCGCATGTGCGGCCCCCTGCCGTTCCGGCCGACGAGGTCCGGACGACCGCTCCCGCGATCCCACTTTGACGCCTCGCTCGCCGTCCCGCAGGGCGAGTCGACTTCCCCTGGCCCTGGCCCTGGCCCTGGCCCGGTCCCGACTCCGGCTTTCAGCCGACCCCGGCCGTCTCACAACCCGCCAGACCCCCCGCCGCCCGCCCCAGCCGAACCCGCTCCGACACCCCGGTACGCCGCCCGCCGAACGGACACCCCCCGGCCCCGGCCCCGGACCCGTCAGCCGGCCCCGGCACTCTCGTAACCCGCCAGGACATCCGCCGTCCGTCCCGCGCCGCCCGCCGCGTACCGCTCCCACCACACGGCCGCACACAGCAACCCGAACACGGCGAGCCCCCGGTCGCGCCGGCCGTGTACGTGCTCGGCGACGAATCGGTCCGCCGTGCGCCGGTCGAAGAGGTCGTCGAACACCGGGGAGCGCCGTACCTCGGTCCACAGCCGGTCGCCGTGCTCGCGCAGCAACGACCGTACCGGCGCCCCGAATCCCGTCTTGGGGCGCCGGGCGACGAACTCCGGCACGCCGGAGGCCACCGCGGCTGCGCGGAAGCGCGCCTTGCCGTCCCCCATCCGCAGCTGCTCCTCCGCGGGGGCGCCGAGAGCGGCGGCCACCACCGGCTCCGCCAGGAACGGGACCCGCAGTTCGACGCTCGCGCGCATCGACGCGCGGTCGCCGTACAGCAGGTTCAGTCCCGGCAGGAACAGCCGCCGGTCGCACTCCGCGAGTGCCGCGAGGGGCGTCCCGCCCGCGTCCAGCACGGCGCCCGCCACCTCACGGTGCCGCTCGGTGACCGCGTCCAGCCCCACGAGGGGTGACAGCGCCGCCCACTCCCTCCCGGAGTAGTACGACTGCGTTGCCCACGACCAGTCGCGGGCACCGAGCTGGAGCAGCCGCCCGAACTTGTCCGCGCGGCCCCGGTAGCGCCGGGGCGCGGGAACCAGCGTGGCCGCGCCGAGGGTCGGGCGCGTCCAGGCGGGGAGCTGTTGCAGCAGCAGTACGGCCTGGTAGCGCTCGTAGCCCAGGAACAGCTCCTCGACGCCCAGCCCCGACAACAGCACGGTCGCCTCGCCGCGGGCGGCGCGGGACAACTGCATGAGGGCGACCGCGGCGGGATCCCCGAACGGCAGCTCCATGGTGGTCACCAGCTCGGGGATCCGGCGCAGCACGTCGACGTCGAGGTCGACCCAGGTCAGCGGCAGGCCCAACTGGTCGGCGACCCGGGCGGCGTAGGGGGCGTCCTCCTCGAACGGCTCCGTGCCGGCCACCGCGGTGCGCGACCTCGCGGTGAGGACGGGCCCGGTGAAGCCCTCCCCGAGGAGTTCCACGCCCAGCCAGGTGCTGTCCAGGCCCCCGCTGAGCAGCAGCCCCACCTTCACATCGGCCCGCACCTGACGGGCGACCGACTCACGGACGGCGGCGGCGATGTCCGCGGCGGGCGTGAGGGCGGGAGCGTGCCACCACGTCGACGCCTCGTCGTACGCGGGCCCGCGCCGGGACAGCACCGTCCCGGCCGGTACGGCACGCACGCGCTGCCAGCCGGTCCGCGGCGGCGGCGTCCACAGGAACATGGCGCCCTGCGCCACCGCGACCGGGTCGGCGTCTCCGGTCAGCCCCGCGACTCGCAACGGTTCGATCTCGCTGGCGAGGGCGACCATGTGCCCCGCCGCGTCCGCCGCCGCGTACAGCGGCTTGACGCCCAGCCGGTCACGTCCGTAGCGCACCTCGCCGTCGGGCAGGACGAGGGCGAAGGCGAACATGCCGTCCACCTGGTCGAGCAGCCGCGGCGCGTCCGGTTGCAGCAGCAGTTCGTAGAGGACCTCGGTGTCGCCCTCGGTCGTGAACCTCACATGCCGCGCGCGCAGCAGCTCGCGCAGGTACGGCGCGTTGTACACCTCGCCGTTGTAGACCAGCACGCCCCGCTCGGGCGAGCCGAAGGGCTGGCCGCTCCTTGGGTCGAGGTCCATGACGGCCAGTCGGCGGAAGTGCAGCGCCGCCCGCCAGCCGGGGCCGACGACGGTGAGGTGACCGTTCGCGTCGGGGCCGCGGTGGGCGAGCGCCGTGCACGGGTCCGCCGGCGACTGCGGCCGGTTGCGCGCGGCGCCGTTCAACAGGACGAGGAAGCCGCACATCACAGCACCTCCGTGGTCGACGGGAAGCCGTCCGCCGGCCCGCCCGGGTCGGGCACGGTGTCGGCGGCGGCAGGGAGCTGCGGACGCCCAAGGGCCTTGGCCAGGGCCGGTGTGGCGGGGGCGCAGTCGACCGGCCGGTCCTCCGTGAGCGAGCGGGCCGCCCGGCAGGTGACGAGGGAACTCTCCAGCGCCGAGGCGAAACCGGCGGCGGCAGCGGCCCCGGTGTCGAGCGACTGGCCGCCGACGAGGCGGACGAGCGTGCGCATCTCCGCCGCATGCCCCTTGGGTGCGCCCCGGTACGTGGTCGTCTCCGCCCGGCCTCCCCTCCACACGGTGAGCGTGCGGAAGTCGTCGATCCTGGCCGCCACCCCGTCGCCGGCCACCTCCAGGAGTTCCTTGGGAGCGCCGGGCGGTGTGCGCCCTCCGTACACGACGGACGCGGACGAGCCGTCGTCGTACGCGATCTGGAGGGTGACGCTCTGCGCGGTGGCGGGGTCCGCGGCGTCCACGCCGACGGCCCGCACCCGGACCGGCCGCCCGGACACCAGGAAGCCGGCGGTGTCGATGAAGTGGCAGACCTCGCCGAGCAGCCGGCCGCCCTGTTCGGGCTGGAAGTACCAGTGGTCGGCCGGGAGCCGGCCCGCGAACACCCGGTAGACGACCTGGAGCGGCGCTCCCGCGGGCAGCACGGCCCGCAGGTCCGCGACCGCGGGCGCGAACCGCCGGTTGAACCCGGCCATCGCCGGGGCGCCGGAGGCCGACCACGCCTGGGCGACGTCCTCCAGTTCCGTCTCCGTGAGGGCCACCGGCTTCTCGCAGTACAAGGCCCTGCCGCCGCGCAGCACCCGGGCCGCGTACCGGCCGTGGCTGTCGTGGCGGCTGAGCACCATCACGCAGTCCGCCTCGCCCGACGCCAGGCCGGCGTCGACGCTCTGAGCGACCTGCTCGAACCCCCACCGCCGCCCCTGGTGCGCGGCGGACAGCCCGCGTCCGCCGGCGACCCAGGAGAAGGCGACGCCTGCTTCGCGCTTCAGCTCGGGAAAGAGCGTCCTGGTCGCGAAGTTGCCCGAGCCGATGGCCGCGATCCGCAGCGTGCCGCGCGGGGCGGTCCAGGTGCGGGGCGCGGTCCGCGGGGCCGGCGGCGACGGCAGCTGCGCGGTGCCGGGGTAGCGCAGCAGCAGGGCGACGCTGCGTTCACCGGGAGACGGCTTGAGCGCAGCGTACGCCTCGGCCGCGTCCTCCACGGCGAAGACCCGCGGCTTCAGGTCGGCGAAGTCCATGGCGCCCGTCCGGAGGAGCCGCAGCACCTCGGCGAGGTTGCGCCGTTCGGTCCACGGCACATAGCCCTCGGGGTAGGGATGGCCGCCCTCTTCGAAGCGGGGGTCGTAGCGGCCGGGGCCGTAGGACCGTGAGTAGCGGATCGTCAGTTCCTTGTGGTAGTACGACGACCGGGGCGGCACGACGCCCACGTCGCCGACGACCACCACGGTGGCCCGGTCACGGGCGAGCCGGCCCGCGAACTCGACGGGGTCGGGGCTGGCCGTGGACGCGGTGATGAGCACGGCGTCCGCGCCGGCGCCCGCCCAGCGCCGCAGGAGGCGCGGCAGGCCGTCGGCGTCCCGTGGGAAGGCGGGCAGCCCGGCGGATTCGGCGAGCGCCACCATGGCCGGGTCGGGGTCGATGCCCACCGCGTCGTAGCCGTAGGCCCGCAGCAGCCGGAGGGTGATCTGGCCGAGCAGGCCGAGCCCGATGACGGCGATCCGGGAACCGGGCGCCACCTCGGCCTGGTGGATGCCCTGGAGCGCGATGGCGCCGACCGTGGCGAAGGCGGCCCACCGGGTGTCCACCCCGTCCGGCACCGGCACCACGAGGTTGCGGGGGACCGCGACGATCTCCGCGTGCGACGCGTAACGGGCCCCGGCGGCGGCCACCCGCATGCCCGGACGGAGATCGTCGACGCCCTCCCCCGTCCGCAGCACCGTCCCCGCGCAGGAGTAGCCGAGCTGCACCGGCTGGTCCAGACGGTCCCTGACGGTCCGGTAGGTGTCCGCGAGTCCGGTCCGTTTCACGCTGTCGATCACCTGGGCGACCTGGTCGGGCCGCTGCCGCGCCTTGCCGATCAGACCCTTGGCGCCGGTGGAGACGGTCGCCCGCTCCGTACCCGCGCTGATGAGCGACCAGTCATTGCGGATGACCACCGTCCCGGCGACCGCCTCGGGGGCGGGAACATCCGCCACCGTGATGGAACCGGTGCGCGGGGACAGGAGCACTGTCTTCACTTTCCTGCCTTTACGGGGAGGGAGTTTCGGCCATGGCGGAACATAAGGCGCAAGGTCATGAATTCATCAGCGAAACAGGCCAATTGGAGCAATATCCCCATACAGCCGGATGAACACGCCTCCGGATTTGCGGGCGGGGTCCCGCTCTACCGATTCGCTGGAGCGGCCGACGTCCGGTGCCCTCGGTTAAGGAGACTCGGGTGAAACGACTGATGGTCGTCTACGGAACGAGACCGGAGGCCATCAAGATGGCTCCCGTCATCGAGGCGCTGGAGCGCTCCGCGATGTTCCGGCCGACGGTGACGGTGACCGCCCAGCACCGCGGACTGCTCGACCAGGTGCACGCGTTGTTCGGCATCCACGCCGATCACGACCTGGACATCCTCGCCCCGGGCCAGTCCCTGGCCGACATCACCCACCGCGTCCTGGACGGGCTGTGTCCGCTGCTGCGGGAGGAGCGCCCGGACGCGGTGCTGGTCCAGGGCGACACCACGACCGCGTTCGCCGGGGCCCTCGCCGCCTTCTACAACCGCGTCCCGGTGGCCCATCTGGAGGCGGGGCTGAGGACCGACGACCGGTACGCGCCCTTCCCCGAGGAGATCAACCGCAGGATCACCACCCAGTTGGCGTCCCTGCACCTCGCACCCACTCCGCACGCGCGGAGCAACCTGCTGCGGGAGGGCGTCGCCCCGTCGTCCGTCGTGGTCACCGGGAACACGGTCATCGACGCCCTGCGCGGGGCCGTCGGGCGCGGGACACCTTTCGGCGACCCGGCGCTGGCCGACCTTGAGGACACCGCCCGCCGGGTCCTGCTGGTGACGGCCCACCGCCGGGAGTCGTGGGGGCGCGGGATGGAGGCCATCGGCGGCGCCCTCGCCGACCTGGCCCGCAGCGAGCCCGACCTGCTCATCGTGCTGCCGCTGCACCCCAACCCCGTGGTGCGCGCGGCGATCACACCGCATGTGGAGCACCTGGAGAACGTACGGCTGACCCAGCCGCTCGGCTACGGTGTCTTCGCCCGGCTGATGGACCGTGCGCACCTGATCCTCACCGACAGCGGCGGCGTCCAGGAGGAGGCGCCGGGCCTGGGCAAGCCGGTGCTGGTCATGCGGGACACCACGGAACGGCCCGAGGGGCTGCGGGCGGGCACCTCCCGGCTGGTGGGCACCGACCGGGAGCGCGTCGTGAAGGAGGTGCGGCGGCTGCTGCACGACCGGACGGCGTACGCCGCGATGGCCACGGCTGTCAACCCGTTCGGCGACGGGCGCGCGGCGGACCGTACCGTGCGCGCGATCGGCCACTGGCTGGGACTGTGCGAGCGCCCCGCGGAGTTCGGCGGGGCCGGGTCAGTGCCAGAACCCGCGGGTGTCGAACACGGCCTTGCCCCGCAGCGCGGTGCGTTTCACGCCGCGGAAGGCGTCGTGGTCCACGAGCAGGACGACGACGTCCGCGTCACGCACGGCGGTGGCGACGTCGACGAGTTCGGCCACGCCCGTATCCACCAGTGACTGAGGCAGTTCCCGGATGTGGGGCTCCGCCACCAGCAGCCGGCCGATCTGCCGCTCGGCGAGTCGGGTGACGATCTGCAGGGCGGGGCTTTCCCGCAGGTCGTCGATGTTCGCCTTGAAGGCCAGGCCGAGGCAGGCGATCACCGGGTCCTTGAACCGTCCGGCCGTGTCGGTCACCTCGCCGAGCACGTAGTCGGGCCGCCCGTCGTTGACTTCGCGGGCGAGCCGGACGAGCCGCGCCTGCCGGGGCGCGGCGGAGACGATGAACCAGGGGTCCACGGCGATGCAGTGCCCGCCGACGCCCGGCCCGGGGCGCAGGATGTCGACGCGGGGGTGCCGGTTGGCCAGGTCGATGACGTCCCCCGCGTCGATGCCGAGCTGGTCGCAGACCATCGAGAGCTCGTTGGCGAAGGCGATGTTGACGTCCCGGAAGGCGTTCTCGCCGAGCTTGGCCATCTCCGCGGTCGTGGCGTCGGTGAGCAGGCACTCCCCCTTGGTGAACAGCTGGTACAGGGCGCGTGCCCGGTCGGCGCAGCCCTCGCCGACCCCGCCGACGACGCGGTCGTTCGTCACGATCTCGATCATCGTCCGGCCCGGCAGTACGCGTTCGGGACAGTGCGCGATCCGCACGTCGGGCGCGTCCGCGCTCTCGTGCGGAAACGTGAGGTCGGGCCGGTGCTTGCCGAGCCACCGGGACAGCTCGACGGTGGTCCCGGGCGGCGAGGTGGATTCCAGGATGACGAGGTCACCCGCCTTGAGCACCTGGCCCACCGAGGCGGCGGCGGCGCGCACGTACGACAGGTCCGCCGTGCGGTCGTCCTGGAGCGGGGTGGGCACGGCGATGACGAAGGCGTCGGCGGGCTCGGGTGCCGTGGTCGCCCGCAACCGCCCCATGGCGACGGCTCCGCTCACCGCCACGGCCAGGTCGGGCTCGACGAAGGGAGCACGGCCGGCGTTGATGAGGTCGACGGTGACGGGGTTGACGTCGACACCGATGACGTCGATCCCGTTGGTGGCGAGGGCGGCGGCGGTGGGCAAGCCGATGTAGCCGAGGCCGATGACGCAGACGGTGGAGAACACCGGGCGAATTCCTTTCCGGGGTACCGATGATGAACCGGCCGATGGCGTGACGGAAAGCAGACGGCATGCACAGATTGGACCGGTGGGGAACGCAACGCCCGACAAGCGCGCCGCGCGGACGGAAAACTCGCCGACTCCTCTGCACGGCGGCCGGCATCCCCTCCGGTGCACGGTGGGGGAATTTCCCGGCCACGTGCCGTGTCGCCGTCGGCGCATGGCCGTGCTCGGTGTAGCACTACGGCAGGGACACACACCTCGATGACGAAATCGGAGGCGGTGCAGTGGGCTTCCCTGCCTTTCCGCGTGTGCGGATGGTGGTGCCGACCAACGGTGAACGCCCCGGTTATCTCGAAGAATGCCTGGCCTCGATCAGGCAGCAGGAAGAATCCGTCGACGTGGTGATCGTCGGGCCCGCGGAAGCCGCTCCCCTCCTGCGTCCGGCGGCCGATCGGCACGGCTGCCGCTTCCTCGTCGAGGAGCGGCGGGGGCTCAGCAACGCGATCAACCAGGGGTGGCAAGGGGCCACCACGGAGTTCCTTGCCTGGCTCGGCGACGACGACCTGCTCATCGAGGGGAGTCTGGCCGCGGCCCTGCGGGAACTCGACCGAACCCCTGCCGCCAGCATGGTGTACGGCCAGGTCAGAGTGATCGACTCGACAGGCCGCGCCCTCTACACGGTGCGTCCGGGCACGTTCGCCTCCTGGTTCTTCCAGTACGGCCAGAACTGGGTGGGCCAGCCAGGAGCCCTCTACCGCCGCGAGGCGGTGCGGCAGGTCGGCCCGCTCGATCCCACCCTCAGGTACGCGATGGACTTCGACCTCCATCTGCGTCTGCGGCGCAGCGGACGGATGGCCTACCTGCCGCGGCAGCTCGGGTGCTTCCGCGTGCACCCCACGTCGCTGACGGCGAGCAATCCGGACCCGCAGGACGAGGGACGGCGTGTCATGCGCCGTTACCTCGGCCCGAAGGCCCGCCGCTCGGAGGACTGTTGGTGGCCGGTCGCACGCTGCGTCAGCCGGGGATGGGCCACTTTCACGAAAATCGGAAGCCGGCAGTAAAAGTCACCGGAATATGGTCTATGGTCTCTGCTACGTTTCCCGCATGACCAATTCTGCAACAATGCCCGGAAAAACGGCGCCGAACAGCGTTGCCCAGGCGTTGCTGAAGTACGCGACCGTGGCACACAACGGCTCCATTGGTCGTCGAATTATCAGATCCTCGGCCCGGTTGACTCGCCGCTTCTGGTCGGAGCACGGCGACCCGCTCGTGACCTGTCGATTCGCGGGACGGGACATCGTGATGCCGCTGTCGCACGACCTGCCGGTCATTCTCTCCGCATCGCCGCACTATTCGCAGAACCTGGCCCGCCTGACAGCCATGTCGGCGGCGGCCCGGCCGGATTTCACGATTGTGGACATCGGTGCGAACATCGGCGACACCGCTGTTCTCATGCGGGCAGCGGCGACGGCGCCGATCCTGTGCGTCGAGGGCGACGAGCTGTATCTGGACCTCCTTCGCCGGAACGTACAGGGTCTGCGTGACGTCGAGATCGAGGAGGCGTACGTGGCCACCGCCGACGACGCCGACCGCGCTCACACCGTCGTACGGCAGGCGGGTACCGCCGCGCTGGTGCCTCCGACGTCGGGTCCGAAGCCCGCACGCCCCTTCCGGTCTCTGCCGGACATCCTCGGTTCACACACGCGCTTTGCGTCGCCGGGGCTGGTGAAGATCGACACGGACGGGGCGGATCCGCGCATCATCGCGGCGAACAGGGAACTCCTCGCTCGGGCGCGTCCTGTCGTCTTCTTCGAGTTCGCTCCCCTGTGGGCCGCCCGAACGGGGGACGAGAACCCCTACCGGGCCGTCACGGCGCTCGCCGAGGCCGGGTACCGGGGAGCACTCGTCTACGCCAACACCGGTGAACTCCTGCTCGTCACCCGGGTCACCGAGCCGCAGGTGTGGAACGACCTCGGTCGCTACACACTGGCCCACGGGAACGGTTCCTACTACGACATCGCGGCCTTCCACGCCGACCACGCGGACCTCTTCGAGCAGGCCGGTGCGGCAGAGCGGACGTTCTTCGAAGGCGTGGCCGCCGCATCCGCCTGAGCCGCGTCACAGGGCGAGCGCCGCAGGTCCGCCGGCACGGGCGCCACCAGGACGGCCTGTGCCCCGACTGTCAGACCCCGAAAGCCTCGGCGATCGACACATCTGCCCGCTCGTCCACCAGATGCACCGTGAGATCACGCATCGATCGCAGCAACCGCTCGTGGTCATCGCCCGTGTACGTCAGCTCACCGTCCGGACCGCGAGCGGTCCGGACACGAGACCGTACGAAGGCGGCTCGGGGGGTCAGGTTCCACAGGTCCCCGGCGACGTCCTCGCGCACGAAGAACGCGTTGACGCCATTGCTGCCGACACCCACGAGGCGGTAGCCCAGTTCGGTTCCGAGATGATGAAAGGCCGCCAGAGACGCACCGAAGTACGAGCCGGTGCGGTGCGCCGCTGACGCGAGAAAATCGCGGCGATAGGGAACGGTTGCCGCTTTTTCGGCGCCGAAGACACTGTTGTACTCGACGACGACGATCCACGGGGACACCGCGGAGATCTCCCGCCACACCCAGTAGTCGACCCCGTCGATGTCGATCGAGAGAACACCGACGTCACCCTTGATCCCGGTTCCCAGGATCAGCTCGTCGACGTTTTCCGCCGTGACGAACGCCGAGACCGGTTCGATGCTCCACCGCCATGCCATTCCGCTGTGTCTCAGGAAGTCGACGTGCGCGGATCCGCCGTTGAAGATCGCACCGCGCCAGTTGTCCTTCATGGCCAGGAAGCGGGTGTTCGCCTCGGAGTAGTCACCGACTCCGATCTCGACGAAGACATCGGGCGGGGAGAGCCGGGACACGAGGAACTGCAGAATGCCGTCCTCGCCCCACTGGGAGAACACCTTGAACTCCGTGTCCCGAAGACGCCGCGGTTTTGGCAGCAGGCTCGCCAGCCGGCTCTCCATTGCTCCCACCGAGAAGCGCAGTTCGTCGATCCTGGCCTGAACTCCTCGGTCGACGGCCCTTTGAGCCAGACTCATGACAGCCTTTTTCAGCACCCGGGGACCGTATCAAGGAGAATGGGCGATGCACGCTTCAGTGCGTACCGCGGCATTTCACCGCACCCGAGCTTCGCCCGTTTGAAGCAGTCGGACGTACCACTCGTAGGTGCTGCCGATCCCGTCCCGCAGACGGATCTCGGGCTTCCACCCCAGCGCGGTGATCCGGGAGATGTCCAGGACCTTGCGCGGCGTCCCGTCGGGCTGAAGCGGATCCCATTCGACGGCGCCTTCGTAACCGACGACGGACGCCACCATCTCGGCGAGTTCCCGGATGGTGAGGTCCTCTCCGGTGCCCACGTTCACGGGCGCGTCCCCGTCGTACCGTTCGAGGAGGATCAGGCAGGCCCGGGCCAGGTCGTCGACGTGGAGGAATTCCCGGCGCGGGGCGCCGGTGCCCCAGTTGACGACCTTCGGCGCTCCGTCGACGTACGCCTCGTGGAACCGCCTGATCAGTGACGGCAGTACGTGCGAACGCTCGGGGTGGAAATTGTCACCGGGGCCGTACAGGTTCGTCGGCATGGCGCAGATCCACGGCAGGCCGTGCTGCCTGCGCACGGCCCTCACCTGCATGATGCCCGCGATCTTGGCGATCGCGTAGGCCTCGTTGGTCTCTTCCAGGGGCCCGGTCAGCAGGGCCTCCTCCCGGATGGGCTGGGCGGCCTGTCTCGGGTAGATGCAACTTGAGCCCAGGAAGAGCAACCGCTCGACGCCGTGCCGCAACGCCGCGTCCATGACGTTGACCTGGATCCGCAGGTTGTCCGATACGAACTCGGTGGGCCGGGTCGCGTTGGCTCTGATCCCTCCGACCCGTGCGGCGGCCAGGACGACCGCGTGCGGCCGGTGCCGCGAGAACCAGTCGAAGACCGCCGGGCGGTCCCTCAGGTCCAGCTCCGTCGAGTCGGGTCCGAGGAGCGCGCCGAATCCCGCTGCGCTCAGTCGTCTCCAGACCGCGGAGCCCACGAGCCCGCGGCGTCCGGCGACGAAGATCCGGTCCGAGCGCTCCAGCGGACGGTGGGGTGCGGCGGTCGGTGCCCCGGTGATGGTCGTGTTCATGAACAGGCGCTCCTGGTAACCGTTCGGGCGGGTCCAAGGGTCGTGTCGGGTGGCGGGTCACGTCCCCTCAACCCAGTACACATTTCCACGAAGGGGACACAATGCAACATTCCCCCTGAACGACCGTTGATCTACCCTAATCTGGCATGCCGTCAGGGGCCCTTCGCCGGAAGGCGCACTCGGCGGCACCGGATTTCGAGGTCTACGCCCAGTAGGGAGTGCGTGGTGACAGTCAAGAAGGCGCTCATCACCGGCATCGGCGGCCAGGACGGGTTCTATCTCGCCGAACTGCTGATGGAGAAGGGATACGAGGTCCACGGCACCGCCCGTCGGGTACCGGACTTCGTGCACCGACGGAACAGCCGGCAGGGGACGGACCGATTGTTCGTGCATTACGGCGATCTCACCAACGGCACGCGTTTGGTGGGTCTGCTGGAGCAGGTGCGGCCCGACGAGATCTACCACCTGGCGGCGCAGTCGCACGTACGGGTCTCCTTCGATGAGCCGGAGTTCACCGGCAACACCACCGGACTGGGCACCATCCGCCTCCTCGAAGCCATCCGCAACATTGGCCTGACCTGCCGCTTCTACCAGGCCTCCAGCTCCGAGATGTTCGGCGCCGCGCCCCCGCCCCAGCACGAGAACACCCCCTTCCACCCCCGCTCCCCCTACGGCGTCGCCAAGGTCTACGCCTACTGGGCCACCCGCAACTACCGCGAGGCCTACGGCATGTACGCCGTCAACGGCATCCTCTTCAACCACGAATCCCCACGCCGCGGTCCCACCTTCGTCACCCGCAAGATCGCCACCGCAGCCGCCCGCATCAAAGCCGGCCTCCAGGACACCGTCCACCTCGGCAACCTCGACGCCCGCCGCGACTGGGGCTACGCCGCCGAATACGTCCACGCCATGTGGCTCATGCTCCAACAGGACCAACCCGACGACTACGTCATCGCCACCGGCACCAGCCACAGCGTCCGCGACTTCGCCGAACACTGCTTCGCCCACCTCGGCCTCGACTACCAAGACCACATCCGCTTCGACGAACGTCAGCTCCGCCCGTCAGACGTCGAACATGTCGTTGGGGACGCCTCCAAGGCGTACCGCGTCCTGGGCTGGAAACCCGCCACCCACGCCCCCGAACTGGCCCGCCTCATGGTCGACGCCGAACTCGCGGCGCTGAACGCCGTGCCGGGCGCCGCCCTGCGGACGGGGGCGGGTTCTCCCGTCCCGAGCTGACCTGTGCGGACGGCGGCAGCTCAGCCGGCGGTCCGCAGCACATCGGGGACCACGGCACGAGGACGCGCCAGCCGTCGGTGCGCGACCAGCATGGACGGCACGAGGACGATCAGCGTCTGCGTGACGACCGTGGACCACAGCGGCCCGGACAGGCCGAACCGCTGCACGGACCAGACCGACGCCACCACGTTCGCCACGGTCATGACGGCCCCGACGACGATCTGCGGCCTCAACTCCCCGGCGCCGTTGAGGAACACGGCGACCGCGGTGGTGGCGCACATGATGACGACGTAACCGCCCAGCGCCGCCGGCAGCCCAGTGGGCGCAACGGCCGCCTCGTCACCGACCCACAGACGCAGCAGCCACGGGGTGGCCGGGACGAGGACACTCGCCGCCACGGCACCGGCGGCCGTCGACAGCCCCACCGACCGCAGGTACGCGCCGCGCACCCAGGCCAGGTCGCCGCGGGCCCAGGCCTCCCGATAGCTCGCCCACAAGGGGGTGAGAAACGCTCCGACGACCGTGGGCACCGTGGCGTACACGGTGAACGGGAGCACGTACGCGGCGACCTGGTCCGCGCCGAGGTAGTGCCCGATGACAAAGGAGTCCGACCTGAAGGACACGACCCCCATCAGCGTCAGCGAGAAGAGCTGCGCGCCCTCGCGGCCCAGCCGGCCGCAGGTGCCCCGGTCCACGTGACGCCGCCGGGGCCGGGCATCGCGGACCCGCCCGGCCAGCAGGAGGGTCGGGACGAGACCGGCGAGCAGGGACGTGGCGAGATACACGGCCGTGAACCAGCGGAGGTCCGGCGCAAGGGCCGCCACGGCCAGGAGACCCCCGGTCTGTGCCAGGACACCGACGGACGTGGACAGTGCCGTCACATGGCCCCGCCCAAGGGCGTAGTACACCCGGCCCGCCACCGTCAGGGGCAGGCTGAGTGCGGCCGTGACACCTACCGCGAAGACCAGCTGGTCGACGATAGCGGGGGACACCTGGCCCGCTCCCAGGAGGCCGTTCCAGTCGAGGGTGAACGCGAACAGGCCGCAGAGCGCGAGCAGCAGCCCCGCCGCACCGGTCAGCAGGACGAGGGCCGTGGTCACCACTCGGCGGGTCGAGGCCGCGTCATCGGATCCACGGGCGTCGGACACCTGTCCCATCACCGCCAGTCCGACTCCGAAGTCGAGTACGGAGAGTATGGCGAAGGTGCTGGTGAGGTTCAGCCAGAGCCCGAACTCCTCCTTTTCGAGGCAACGGCCGACAACCGGCAGCACCAGCAGGTTGGCGAGGAGGGAAATACCCCGAGCGCCCACCGTCGTGGCGCCGACAGCGAGAATTCCCCGCCAGCGACCGGAAAACTGGTTCACGGCACATCCCGAGGTAGGACGGTCAGGACACGGCAGCCACGGTGCCGGCGGCCATTCACTTCAGTGTCGGCATCCGAGCGCTGTGTCGCCGCTGTTCTCCCGTCGTGTCGCGCATACAGTGACCGGACGTCGGAGGCCGCAGCAGCCCGGGAGGAATCACGTCAGATGCGCGTCCTGTTCTCTCCGGATGTATTCGTCACCCAGCGGTTCGGCGGCGTCAGCCGGTATTTCGCGGAACTCCACACCGAACTCGTCAAACTGGGCGTCGACGCACGCCTGTTCTCCGGCCTGCACGACAATGGCCACATCCGCGGCGGGCACCCGGCACTGGGTAATCTGCCGCTGAGGCCGCGGCTGTTCCTGAGCGGGCGGACGTTCCGGCTCTACGCGGCGGCCCAGCGCGCCGCGCACATCGTGCACCCCACGTACTATTCGGCCGAGGCATTCGGCCGGCGGCCCCACGTCTGCACGTTCTACGACCTGATCCATCACAAGTACCCCGGCCAGTTCCCGAACGACACGACGGCCGAGCGCCAGCGCCTGTGGGCCCGGCGAGCCGACCGGATCATCGCGATCTCCCACGCGACGGCACAGGATCTGGTGGGCATGCTCGGTGTGCCGGAGGAGAAGATCTCGGTCATCCACCTCGGCGTGCGCGTTCCCCGGCCCCGGACGCAACGGCAGGCGGGTGCCTACGTGTTGTACGTCGGCAACCGAGGCGGCTACAAGAACTGGCGGATCGTCGTGGAGGCCCTCCGGGATCCGCGGCTGAAAGACCTGCGACTGGTGTGCTCCGGAGGAGGACCCGTGACCCGCGAGGAACAGGACCTTCTGGAAAGCCGTCGTATGGCGAGCCGCGTCACGTTCGTCGCTGCGGACGACGTCACCCTCTCCCGCTATTACCGGGGCGCCCTGGGCCTCGTCTATCCGTCGCTCTACGAGGGTTTCGGACTTCCGCCGCTGGAGGCGATGGCCGAAGGGGTTCCGGTGGTGGCCGCGCGGGCCGCCTCCATTCCGGAGGTCGTGGGTGATGCCGCCCTGCTTTTCGACCCGCACGAAGTCGACGACCTCGTTCACGCACTGTGCCGGCTGCTCGACGCCTCCGTCCGGGAACAGTTGGAACGACGCGGGCCGGAACGGGCGCGCATGTTCTCCTGGGAAAGCACCGCACGGCAGACGGCTGACGTCTACCGCTCGCTTCTGTGATGAACTGCCACGCTTTCTACGGCCGGATGCGTGAATCACACACCCGCACACCGGAGCCGGGGCCGTGCGGACGACCACCGCAATAGCATCCCCGCATGACACAAACGCTGAGCCGGCCGACCATCGGGGAACTGCAGGAACGCGCACACGACGATGGGCACGATTACGCGAAAGGCTCTCCGCACATCCGGCACTACAGCCTCCGCGAGCGGGTGATCTCCGCTGTGCACACGCTGGTGGGCGAGATCGTCGAACGCACCGGTCAGTGCCGGGTGCTGGAGATCGGCGCCGGGCACGGAACCTTTACCGACCATCTGGTGGCGGCCGGGGCGCGGGTCGAGGTGACGGAGATGAGCGCCCCCAGCGTGGCCGTCCTCCGGCGCCGTTTCCGCGGCTCCCCGCATGTCACCGTCACCCATGACCCCGAGGGCAAGGAGATCTTCCGCTCGGAGCCGGTCGACGCCGTCGTGTGCATCTCCGTACTGCACCACATCCCGGACTACCTGGGTGCCGTGGACCATCTCGTCAAACGCACCGCTCCCGGTGGCGCCTTCCTCAGCATGCAGGATCCCCTGTGGTATCCGCGCCGGTCGCACCTGTCCATGAACGCGGACCGCGGAGCCTATCTCCTGTGGCGGCTCGGTCAGGGAGAGCTGCGCCGCGGGCTGGCCACCAGGGTGCGCCGGCTGCGCGGTCGCTACGACGAGTCGAACGAGGCGGACATGTCGGAGTACCACGTCGTGCGTCAGGGAGTGGACGAGGCGGCCCTTCAGGAGATCCTGGTGCCGGCCTTCCAGAAAGTGCATACGCAGCGCTACTGGTCGACGCAGTCGGGAGTGCTGCAGGCCCTGGGGGAACGCTTCGCTCCTCCCACCACGTTCGGGCTCCTCGCGCGGAACCGCCGGTGAACAGGCCGCAGTTCCGCGAAGCATCCGACAGCTAAACGGACACATCGCCACAATACCGGGAAATTCGAGTTTACTTCCCTACGCTGGCGATGCCCCTGAGAACCGCACCGTCTCACAAGACGAGCCCTCGGCGGCACCGACTTCGAGGTCTACGCCCAGTAGGGAGTGTCTGGTGACAGTCAAGAAGGCGTTCATCACCGGTATCACCGGCCAGGACGGCTCCTATCTCGCTGAGTTGCTGCTGGAGAAGGGGTATGAGGTCCACGGTCTGGTCCGGCGGGCGTCGACTTTCAACACCCGCCGGATCGACCACCTCTACCAGGACCCGCATGCAGATGGGGTGCGATTGTTCCTGCATTACGGCGATCTCACCGACGGCACGCGTTTGGTGGGTCTGCTGGAGCAGGTGCGGCCCGACGAGATCTACCACCTGGCGGCGCAGTCGCATGTACGGGTCTCCTTCGATGAGCCGGAGTTCACCGGCAACACCACCGGACTGGGCACCATCCGCCTCCTCGAAGCCATCCGCAACATTGGCCTGACCTGCCGCTTCTACCAGGCCTCCAGCTCCGAGATGTTCGGCGCCGCGCCCCCGCCCCAGCACGAGAACACCCCCTTCCACCCCCGCTCCCCCTACGGCGTCGCCAAGGTCTACGCCTACTGGGCCACCCGTAACTACCGCGAGGCCTACGGCATGTACGCCGTCAACGGCATCCTCTTCAACCACGAATCCCCACGCCGCGGTCCCACCTTCGTCACCCGCAAGATCGCCACCGCAGCCGCCCGCATCAAAGCCGGCCTCCAGGACACCGTCCACCTCGGCAACCTCGACGCCCGCCGCGACTGGGGCTACGCCGCCGAATACGTCCACGCCATGTGGCTCATGCTCCAACAGGACCAACCCGACGACTACGTCATCGCCACCGGCACCAGCCACAGCGTCCGCGACTTCGTTGAACACTGCTTCGCCCACCTCGGCCTCGACTACCAAGACCACATCCGCTTCGACGAACGCTACCTGCGCCCCTCCGAGGTCGACGACCTAGTCGGAGACGCCTCCAAGGCCGAGCAGGTCCTGGGCTGGAAACCCGCCACCCACGTTCCCGAACTGGCCCGCCTCATGGTCGACGCCGAACTCGACGCGATCCTGCGTCCCTCCATCCCCGGGACGCAGCACCGGACATCGGTGGCCGTCGGCGGCAAGGTGACCACATGACCGCCTCGTGCGGGATCTGCCGCGGCACCACGCGGGTCACCCACCGTGGCACGGTGCTCGGACGGCACGAGGCCACGTACCGCATGTGCGACGCATGCGCCCACTGGTTCGTCGACGAGCCGCACTGGCTGGACGAGGCCTACTCGCAGGCCGTGGCGGCCATCGACACCGGCGTCGTACAGCGGAACCTGTACCTGTACCCGCGGCTGGCCTCGGTGCTGGTCCGCATGTTCGGCGCCGGCGGTGTGTACGTCGACTACGGCGCCGGATACGGACTCCTCGTCCGGTTGCTGCGCGACGTCGGTCTGGACGTCTACTGGCAGGACGCCCACTGCGAGAACCTGTTCGCCCGGGGGTTCGAGTGGGACGGCAGCCTGCGGGGAGCAGCCGCCGCGGTCACCGCCGTGGAGGTGATGGAGCACGTGACCGATCCGCTCGCCTTCGTCGACAGCTGCCTGCGGGAGACCGGCGCGCACTCGTTCGTCTTCACGCAGCACCTGCACGATCTCAGCGCCGACCCGTCATGGTGGTACCTGGCACCCGAAGCCGGCCAGCACATCTCCTTCTACGCCCCGCGCACGATGCGCGTCCTCGCCGAGCGCCTGGGCATGACCTACCACGCGGCCGGCACGCTGCATCTGCTGACGAAGCGGGACTTCCGCCCCGGGGCCTTCGCGCGTTCCGTACGACTGCACCGTCTGTCCTACCCGTTGCTCAGGCACCGGTTGCGCTCGCGTGTCATGACGGACCACCGGCTCCTCACCTCAGGGGCCTGCTGCGACGGTTGACCGGGCCGCAGGTCCTGACGTGACGTCATGTGCCGGGCCGGACCTTCGGCTGATCGCCCCTCGGGCTCAGATGCACCCACAGGTGCCAGCCCAGGAGCCGTTCACCGATCATGCCGTGCACGGGCAGCGGGGGCGCGTGCATGAA
Organism: Streptomyces sp. NPDC059994; assembly: GCF_042737755.1. NCBI lineage: Bacteria > Bacillati > Actinomycetota > Actinomycetes > Kitasatosporales > Streptomycetaceae > Streptomyces > Streptomyces sp. NPDC059994. The sequence goes on along the minus strand of NZ_JBHWUR010000029.1, from coordinate 21,063 downwards.
CCGCTTCTCCGTGTGGTCCACCTCGAAGTGGGGGAAGTCCCGGCGGACCCGGCGGACGTCGTAGACCTGGGAGTACGGGTTGTCGGGCCCGTCGGTGTTGCGGTGGGTGAAGTCGGCCAGCCTCAGGTACCGCAGGAGACCGCCCCGACGGGCGCCGGCCACGTGGGCGTCGAGAAGCGGGTGGGACCCGCCGAGCAGCCCGGCCCGGACCAGTGGGTAGGCGGCCAGCAGGGCCGCACGCCGCAGCAGGGCGATCGACACCAGGTAGTTCAGTGACCAGCGTGCGTAGAGCATCACCACCAGCCTCCCGCCCGGCCTGAGAACACGGTGGATCTCCCGCTGAGCCCGCAGGACGTCCGGTACGTGGTGCAGTACGCCGTGGCTGAAGACCAGGTCGAAGGAATCCTCCGGGAACGGCAGGTCCAGCACGCTCGCCCGATGCGGGCCGTCGTGGGGCAGCCCGCGCAGTGCGAGTCGGGTCTTCGTGCGCCGGACGGCGGTCTCGGTGAGGTCGACCCCTGTCCACAGGGCGCCCTTGCGGATCAGTCGCTCGGCCTCGGAGCCCTGGCCGAGACCGATCTCCAACACCCGCTTGCCGTCGACGTCCAGCCGGTCGAGACACTGCGGAATATGGGATTCCAGGCGGTATTTGGCCGTGTCGTACCGCGTGTAGAACCTCTCGTGGTCCTCTCGCCGGTCGCCGTCCGGCGCGCCGAAGACGTTGTCGCCGCACGGGTGCGCGGACCAGAACTCCTCGATCTCTGACTGCTGCAACGGATTCTCCAGGTCCTCGCAAAGGGGCGGGCAGGGCAGGAGGTCACACGTAAGGGCCGGGTGCCGGCGCACCGGGGCTGCGGGCCACGCTCCGGCCGGTCGTGCCGACGCGAACGGCAGCCCTCTGGGCGATGAGGCGCTTACGCCTCCCGGTGGCCTCGGTGTCGGTGCGGTTCTCGCCCCCGTCGTCCCGGTCCACTCCCACGAGGGCGTACGCACAGGCGAGGACCAGCCAGGACGGAAGCCCGATGAACGTGGTCTCGAACGCGACATTGGTGAGGGCGGTGACGCAGACTCCGACGGTCGCCCCGAACCAGGAGGCGGCGCCCGGATGGTGCCGGGCCCGCCAGGTCCGGCGCAGGGTCGCGGCAACGAGCAGGATGAAGCCGAGTCCGGCCGGCCAGCCGAGATAGTAGATGTATCCGACGAAGGAGTTGTGCGGCCCAGAACTCCCGGAGTTCGCACGCGGGCGGAATGCGGTCAACTCGATGGGGTGCCCCGCCCCGGCACCGAGAAGCGGCTCGTGCCCCGCCATGCGAAGGGCCTCCCGCCACATCTCCAGACGCAGTCCCACATTCGCGCCGGCTTCGGTGTGCACATCCGCCGAACTCGACAGCCGCGTCATGAGGCCCCCGGCCACGGGCATGTCGGACAGGTGCCGGCCGGAGAGGGAGAAAGCCAGCAGGGCCATCACCCCGACAGTCGCGACAGTCCACGAGATGACCGGCCAGCGGATGACACGTCGACCGCTGGGTCTGCCGGCGAGGGCGGTCGCGGAAAGGGCCGCGACAACGGCCAGGAGGGGGCCCCGCTTGCTCGTGAGGGCGGTCAGCAGGGCGGCCCCGGTCAGTGTCCACAGGAGCAGTCGGCTGTTTCCCCTGTACCGCAACTGAACGCCGAACGCGGCGGCGATCGCCAGGTAGAGGCCCGAGGCCGCGGCGACCACCGGCGTGTGCAGGGCCCACCCCACAAGGACACCGCAGGTCGGCACGTACAGCACCCACCGCCAGCGGAGGGGTTCGTGGACGGGCCGGGTGAGGAACCAGGTGGCGGCGAACCACCCGAACAGCGGGTAGAGGCCCAGGATCGCGCCCTTGAGGGGATCGGGATACCCCGCTTCGATCCCGCGGTACACCGCCTGGGCAGACGTCGCCGCGAGGGCCACGGCGACCGCTCGGAACCAGCGCAGCCGGGGCTCGGAGAACGCCCGGGGCCCCCACATGTGGACGGTCACGAGCAGCGCGAAGACGGCGAGGACGTCCATGAGATAGACCGAGGAAACGCCCACCGTCGCGTATTCCCTGCCCAGTAGAAAGAGCGGCGCGAGGCAGGACGCCCAGAGCAGCCAGCCCGCTCCGCGAATACAAAGGGCGAGCAGGACGCCTGAAGCGACACATACCGCCGCACAGACGGAAACGAGCAGTGGAATATCAGCAGTCACGCCGACGGCGCTTCCTTTCGTGACGGATTCTGAGCCCGGAAATACCCTGTGACGTGGCCGTAAATATCGTATGAATAGCACAGGCTGAGACGTGTTGCAGTGGCCTTCCATACCGCCCGAGTGATTCGGTTGCCTTCCCATAATTCCACCCGGACTCCAGAATCCCGCACCACATACTCCGAGGAATGGGAAATGTTTCTCATCCGCCCAAGATTCCTGCGGCGACCCGCCCGGCCGGCCGTCCTGGCCTTCCGGCACAGTGCACGCCTGGGCGGCATGGGCCGGGCAGCCGAGTTCTTCACGCCCCTGCTGACGAGCCGGTGCCACGTGTCGGCGGTCATCTCGCTCTCGGCACATCGGGACGGATCGCCGAGGTTCGCGGCTTCCTGGCCCGCCCAGGCCCGCGCCACCGCGGCGGCCGTCGGAAAGGGCGCGTACCTGCTGATCCGGCGCACCCCGACAGCCGTCTACCTGCCTGTCTCGCAGTGGGGCCCGCCCCTGCTCCGTGACGCCTTCCTGGTCGGTCTGGCCAGGGCGGCCCGCTGCACCGTGGTGCTGCATCTGCACGGCGCGCAACTGCCCGCGCGGCTCGCCGCGAACCAGCCGCTGCGGGCGCTACTGGGCGGGTCCCACTGGCTCGTCCTGAGTGAGGCGGTCGCGGCCCGACTGCTGGCGAGCGGCTGCCCCGTGGCGTCCGTCACGGTGCTGCGCAATCCCGCCCCGGCACCGGCGCCGCCGAGGGGGGAAGGCCGTCCGTCCCGCGTACTGCGCGTCGGCTGGCTCGGCACGATGACCCGCTCCAAGGGTTTCGACCTGGTCTGCCGTGCGGTGGAGAAAGCGCGAGCGCAGGGGCTGGAGGTCGAGTTCCGCATCGCCGGTATGCGCCGTGACGTACCCGTCGCGGAAATGGCCTGCGTCGACGAGGACCTGGGGGTCCTGGATCTGTCGGACGCCCTGTCGTTCTGGACCGAGGTCGACGCGTTCGTCCTTCCGGCCCGCTGGGTCGAGGGCCTTCCCTTCGTCCTGCTCGAAGGACTCCAGGCGGGCTGCGCCGTGGCCGCGACCCCGTCGCCGGGAAGCGCCGAGCTCTTCGACCGGGGATGCGTGGAGCCCGTCGAGGCATCGGTGGAGTCCGTGACCCGGTTCCTCACGGCATGCGGGGACGACCTGCAGGGGATCCGGCGGCGCCAGCAGAAGGCATGGCATGAGCTGCGGCCGAGGTACGAGTCCGGGCGCATCGAGGAGGAGTTCGTGCGGTTCTGGCAGAACCTGGGTCTGGGACGGCATGGCTGAGGGCCCGGGCCGGCCGGTCACGGTGTGCGGGCTGCCCGTCCACCCGCTCACCCTTCAGGCGTCGGTGGCGGCGGCCGAGGCGCTGATCACGACCGGCGGCCCCCACCAGCACGTCGTGCTGAACGCGGCCAAGGTCGTCAAGGCGCACGACGACCCGGAGCTGGCACGGATCATCCGGTCGTGCTCGCTGGTCAACGCGGACGGGCAGTCGGTCGTGTGGGCCGGGCGCCTTCTCGGAAGTCCGCTGCCGGAGCGGGTGGCGGGCATCGACTTCATGCTGGCGCTGTGGCGCAGCGCCGCGCGCCACGGGTACCGCGTCTACCTGCTGGGCGCCGAGCCGGAGGTGGTCGCGCAGACCGCGCGCATCGCCGCCGCGCGGGGGGTCGAGGTCGTCGGGCACCGGGACGGCTACTGGGACGAGACGGCGGAGAAGGAGGTGGTCGCGGCCGTCCGTGCGACCAGCCCGGACATCCTGTTCCTCGCCGTGCCGAGTCCGCGCAAGGAGTACTTCCTCGCACGTCGGCAGAAGGAGCTGGGCTGCGCCCTGGTGGTCGGCGTCGGCGGCTCCTTCGACGTGGTGGCGGGGCTGCGCAGCAGGGCACCGCGGTGGATGCGAAGGGCCGGTCTGGAATGGTTCCACCGGATGGTCCAGGAGCCGCGCCGGATGTTCCTGCGCTACGCCGTGGGCAACGCCCGGTTCGTCGCGCTCACCGCCGCCCACTGGGCGCGGCGGGCCGGTCGGTGAACGGCGCCGTCCCGCACGGCGGCGCCCGGGATCAGGAGCCGATGCCCTGTCAAACCCCCGCGCCCGACCGGCAGGCCTCCGCGCCCCCCCTGCACCAGCGGCAGCCCCCCGTCCTCCTCGCGCCAGGCCAGGACGTATCTGCCCGGGCCTATTCCGCGCACCGGCCGGGTGACCATGCCGCCCAGGGTGATCAGGGGGGCGTTGCCTTCAGCCACGAGGCAGAAGATACCGAGGCCGGCGACGGGGGCCTCGTAGGTCCGATCTTCGGGGTGGTCCAGCCGAGGGTCTGTTTGAACAGGCGGAAGGTGTGTTCGATGTCGAAGCGTCGTAGGTAGGCTTGCCAGAGACGGTCGGTGTCTGCTGGGGTGGCGTCGGTGGCGGACCACCACAGCCAGACCGGCTTGGGGGTTGCTCCGCTGGGCAGGTGGTCGATGTCCTGGCGGATCACCGTTCCCTCGATGACGGGGAGGGTGCCGTCGGCTGCGGCCCAGGTGGAGCGGTGGGTGAGCCGGGGGTGGAGCCGGTCCCAGGAGCGTGCGGTGGCCGTGCCGTAGAGGCGGGTGTCGGTGATCGTTTGGGTGTCCGGGGTGCCCCAGGTGTCGGGCTGTCCGAAGACGAACTCGCCTCCGTGCCGGGGTGGCCGGCCCATGGTGTGTGGCTGGCGGCGTGGGGCTGTCCTGCGCGCGACGCGGTCTGAGCGCATCCGCGCCAGCACCTGCACGGGTAGATCCTTCAGGAGAGACGCGAGGCGGGGTGCGTCGTATCCGGCGTCCGCGACGACGAGAATGTCGGGGTCGTTTTCTTGCCACTGCCCGGAGTCGATCAGCTGCTGGAGCAGACTGCGTAGCTGCAGGGCGGTGACGGTGGCAGTGTCATCGCCGGGCGCCAGGCGGGTCGCGTCGAGCGGTGCGGTCCATGAGCTGCGGCCGGGTTCGAGCGCGCAGATGATCGAGTAGGGCCAGCCGGGGACCGGGATGTGCTGGTCTTTGCCCCGGCCGTAGGTATGGCACAGGATCCGTTCCGGTGAGGTGTGTGCGTCGGGCCGCAGCCAGCAGGTGATATCGATGGCCAGGACCAGCCGGCCGTCGTTCGGATCGTGGCAGTGGTACTTCGGCCAGTGCCCGCCGCAGTCGGCCGGTATCGATGCGTCCACGGGCCAGAGCGGCGTAGAGCCCTCCGTGGCCGCGGCGGTGTTCGCCCACCAGCGACAGCTCGGGCAGTGATCTCACCGGCCCGTCACCGCACAGAACCGCGTCTGTCAGTTCGAACAAAGCGTCCGGACGAGCTGTCAGGCAGGAGTAGAACTCGCCCCGGAAGCATGACAGTTCCGTCAATGCCTCCAGCCGGGCATCGCGATGCAGCAGACTCATTCTCATGGCCTTCGTGCTGAACGTGTGTGTTCCTTGGTCGGAGCACATGTTCAGCCGAAGGCCGCTTCCGCGTCTGCCGGATACCGAACCGAGTGACCCAGTTCGACGTGCCATTCGATGACCGACGTTAAAGATCAAGCGTACGTCCAGCAGTCCGGGCATCATCGCAGCTCAGAAGGGATGGGAGTGATGTAACCGGACGTCAAGCTCAGGATAGCCAGCCGGTGGAAGTCCGGTCCGGGGAGACGCCAGGGTCCCCGGTAGCTGACTCCCGGCGTCACTCGAAATGGTGGCGTCGAAGTGGAGTGACAAGCGCCCTCCGGGGGCGTGCGACCGACCAGTCCGCAACATGAAGTGAAGCCTGCAGCGTCGTTATTTAACCCCCGCCCGCGGGCGGGCCAAGGAGGAGCCGAGCCTGTGCTTGATTGGCGAAGGCCACGGAAGGCGATCTCGGACCTGGAGCGGTCGCCGAAGAACCTCCCGGCGTAAGGGGCGTGGAATGGTCGGACGGTTGTCCTGGGAACTGGAGAGAGCCTCCTCGGCCCCGGGTTTGCGGCCCGGGAAGCGTGGCCTGCCTATAACCGGAAGAACCGGGAAATGGCGGGCTGCCGAGAGGCAGTCGGAGGGGGCCGTAGTAGTGACGATCGGCGGGACAACACAACCCGTTGGGAGCGAAGGGCCCCTGCTTCATCGATGCGATTCGCGAACAAGGAGGGGCCCGGATGAGTGCCGTTTCGGCTAGTTCCATCCGCCGGGAGGAAGGCGCCACAGGACGGGGCCGCCGTTCTCTGGACAAGGTCCGAGCCTTGCAGCGGACGCTTTACCGCTGTGCCAAGCAAGAACCCGAACGCCGGTTCCATGCCCTGTATGGCCATGTCCACCGCATGGACGTTCTTCGGCGGGCGTGGGCCGGTGTGTGCGCAAACCGAGGAGCCCCCGGCGTGGACGGAACTACCGTCGACGCGGTGGAAGCCTCGGGGGTGGATGCATTCCTCCAGGACCTTTCGCAGGGACTGCGGACGTATACGTATCGTCCGTCGGTGCTGCGGCGGGTCCAGATTCCCAAACCGGGGCGGCCGGGAGAGCTCCGGCCGCTTTCGATCCCCACCGTGGCAGACCGAGTAGTGATGACGGCCGCGAAACTGGTCATGGAACCAGCATTCGAAGCCCAGTTCACCGAGGCGAGCTACGGATTTCGGCCGAAGCGGTCCGCGATCGATGCGTGCGAAGCCGTGCGCGTCGCAGCGAACCAGCAGAGGGAGTGGGTATTCGAGGCCGATATCCGGGACTGCTTCGGCACGATCGACCATGAAGCGCTGATGGCCCAGGTGGCACGGCGCGTAGTGGACCGGTCGATGCTGAAACTGATCCGGGCCTGGCTGCGGATGGGCGTACTGGAGGGCGGAGTTACCTCCCCGACCGGGGCGGGAACTCCCCAGGGCTCACCGATTTCCCCGTTGTTGGCGAATATCGCGCTGGACGTTCTCGATGAGGCGTGGCAGAGCGAAGGGCGCCGGCTGGGGACGTTGGTGAGGTACTGCGATGATTTCGTGGTCCTGTCGCCGACCGAACAGCGGGCCGAACAGGCCCGCGAGCTGGCGGCGCAGGTGTTGGAACAGCTCGGGATGCGATTGCATCCTGAGAAGACCGGCATCGTCTGCCTCACCCGAGGCGGGCAGGGATTCGATTTCCTCGGCTTCCACCACCGGAAGATGGAATCGTGGAAATGGCGGGGCAAGTACTACTTGCAACGCTGGCCTTCATCCAGGGCGATGCGGGTGCTGCGGGACAAAGTCCGCGTGGCGACCGCTCGCTCGAAGACTGCGCGGCCAGTATCCGCCGTGGTGGCCGACCTCAACCCCGTACTGCGGGGCTGGGCAGCGTACTTCCGCAACGGGAACTCCGGGAGGAAGTTCAACGTGGTCGATGGCTACGTCCACGAGCGGCTGGCCATTTTCGCCAGCACGAAACACAGACTCGCGGGTAGGAACTGGACCACCCGGTTTACATACGGGTGGATCACTCGGCTCGGGGTCTACCGTCTTACCGGAAATGTGCACAGGGCGACGGCGCATGCCAGCCGGTGAACGATGTCGGAAAGCCGTGTGCGGGAGAACTGCATGCACGGTTTGAAGCGGCGGGGACTGGAAACGGAGCGTCAGCCACCGCGCCAGTCCCCGACCCTACTAGTCCCTTAGCTCGTTTCCGGGGATTGCGAGGCTGTCGGGTCCAGGGAGGTGCCGGCCGGGCGGGTAGTAGCGTCGGCGCCCGTTCCGGTCGGTCACGGCGGTGAACCCGGCGGCCTCCAGCTTCCTCGTGTACTTGGTGGAGTCGCGTCGGGCGTACGCGATCCCCAGGAGAATGAGAGCCGAGAAGAGGACAAGGGAGCTGCCCGCGAGGACGATGCCGCCGGTCCTGTTCTCCGGCCCGAACTCGTTCCAGAGCTCCAAGGTGGTCAACAAGGCGGGGACGAGTGCGATCACCGCCCGGTGCCTGGTCGAATGCTGGCGGCCGAGGTCGGTGAGCATCCGGGCCTTGAGGAGTTCGCGCACCTCGGGCTCGTCGGGCGGCAGTGAGCGCCCGTCGGCCGCGTGGGGATAGCGGGCCCAGTTCGCCGCCGCGCGGGCCCGGGCGCGCTCGCTGTGGTCCGGCAGGAGCAGCATGGTGAAGTACTGTTCCTCGCTGTTCATGTGCAGGTCCATGTACACGTACCCGAACTGCTCGGCTACAAGGGCCAGTTGGGTCATGCCTTTGAACGTGATCGAGGAGAGGCGGAGTGTGACCGGCCCCCCGGACGCCATCGACCGCATCAGTTCCCGCACGCGCTTTCTGCGCACTTGTGCACCCCCGTGACTTGTACTCCCTGAAGCCTCCCACGCCGGAACGCGCGTTCGACACGAAGGGTGGCGGCTCGTCGAAGTACGCCAGCGGGCGGCGGAGGCCCGCCGGGGCCGGGAGCGGCGGCCGCCGCCTGCGGAGTGGATCGTCCAGCACGGAATCGGTATCGGCCCGCCCATGATCCACACCACCCTCGGCGAGGGCGCGGCGCAGTGCTGGGCCCGGGTCGGAGCGGAGCGGTGCGCGCCGACCACCAGGGAGCAGGCGCGGGCCGCGCTGAGCGAGGGGGGCGCCGAGCCGTGCCAGATCCGCCGCCCCGACACGGTCCTGGTCCTGCCCGGCTGAACAGCGCTACGAGCCGGACAGCGCACCGCCCCTGGACAGGGGCGGTGCGCTGTTGTCGGCGTTCAGTGGACCTGCATAGTTGTTGTGTCTGTGAATTGGGGCTGTGCAGGTTGGTTGGGTCGGGGTGACCGCTTGGTGGCTCAGTGATTCTGCGCAGTTCGACGGCGTGCAGGGGCCTTCTGCCAGGGTTTTTTCCGGTGGATCTGCTGACTGTGCAGTTTGGTTGGCTGGTGCGCAGCTCTGCTGACTGAGGTGTCCCCCGGAGTGTGGACACGGGGGCTCATGCTGCGATTGTGAGTGTATCTGCTCGTAGGTGCTGTTGTTCGAACTCGGCTGGTGAGAGGTAGTTGAGGGCACTGTGGCGCCTGCGGGCGTTGTAGTAGGTGAGCCACTGGAAGATCTCCAGCCTCGCCTGACGCACCGTTGAGAACAGCCTCTGGTGCATCGTCTCCCTCTTGAGGCCCTGCCAGAAACTCTCGGCGAGGGCGTTGTCGTAGCTCGAGCCGACCCGGCCCATGCTCCTGCGGATCCCGAAACTGTCGCAGACCTGCGCGAAAGCGTCCGAGGTGTATTGCGTGCCCCTGTCCGCGTGGAAGATCACCCCGTCGACGTTGCCGCCGCGGCTCGCCACGGCCATCTTCAGGGCGTCGATGACCAGCTCGGCACGCATGTGGGTGGCCATCGAGTAGCCGAGCACCCGGCGCGAGCAGATGTCCAGGACACAGGCCAGATACAGCCACGTGCCTCCCACCTGCACGTATGTGATGTCGCCGCACCACTTCTCGTTCAACTGCCGGGCGGAGAAGTCACGGCGGACGAGGTCTGGGGCCGGTGGCGCGAGCCGGCCGGGAGCCGTGGTGCGCTTGCGGCGCAGGTGGCGGCCCTCGATCCCGTGCTTGCGCATCAGGCGTTCGACGCGCTTGCGGTTGACGGTGTGTCCGAAGCCCCGTAGCTCGGCGTGGACGCGGCGAACTCCGTATATGCCCTTGTGCTCGGTGTGGATCTCACGGATCTCCGCGACCAGGGCACCGTCCGCGGCCTGCCTCTCGCTGCGGGCCTTCGCTCCGGTGAGCCACCGGTAGTAGCCCGAGCGCGAGACTCCAAGGACCCGGCATATCCGCTGCACGCCGAAGTCGGCGCGGTGGGCGCAGATGAAGTCCCAGCGGCCGGTCATGCCCTCATCTCCTTCGCGAAATACTGGGCTGCCCGGCGCAGGATCTCCCGCTCGAGTTCCCACTCCTTCTCGGCCTTGCGCAGCCGACTGTTCTCCGCCCGCAGCCTCGCCAGCTCCTCATCCCGGCCCTCCGCCGCCGGCTCCCCGCTGCGGCTGTCGGCTCGGCCGGCCTGCTCGTCGGCCTGGCGCACCCAACTGCGCAGGGTCTCGCCGGTCACCCCGACGTCCGCCGCGACCGCGGCATACGTGCGCTTCCCGCCCGCGGCCCGGTACAGCGCGACCGCGTCATTCCTGAACTCCGCCGGATACGGAGACCTTCGTCCCACCAGGACACCCTTCATCGGATCCACAAGATCCATTGTCAGAGCGTCCACACCACCGGGCGGCGCCTCAGCCTACGACACCCCCACCTGCGGAAATGGCTCTGGGGCAAACGCATCGGCGTCCGCATCGCCCGTAAGGGCATCGAGTCCAGCGAACGGCTCGGCCGCCGCAGGTGGGTGATCGAGCGGACCATGTCCTGGCTGACCGGCTACCGCAGACTCAGTCCCCGCTACGAACGCCAACCCTCCAACTACCTGGCCCTTCTCGGACTGGCCGCCGCCATCTGCTGCTACAAACGTTTTTGCAACCTCACCATGTAGGACACCGTCTTACTCGGGGAAGGGACTGAAGTCCCATGTGCTGATCGCCCGTCTGTCCCAGTGGGGGTTTTATTTCGTGACGGCGGGGTCGATCCACACTCCGTAGCCGTCCAGCCTGGTGTAGGACTCGTGTGCGGCGAGCGTGATACGAAAGGCCCCGCGGACGTCGACCGAGAGCTTCTTCACCCTGTCTCCCGGCCCCATCGTGAATTCCTTGACGGTGTTGCCGTCGACTTGCACGGTGAAGACGACGCTGTAGCCGCTGGGCGTGCTGTCCGAGACGCCGATGGCGGTGACGAGGGTGTTGTATTTCCGGCCGAGCTGCCAGGTGCGTTCGGCGTCGAAGCCGTACAAGGTCTTGGGGTATGTGCGGGTGGGCCTTGACCCCGGATGTTGAACACGTCTATGCGGCTTGGGTCAGGGTAGTTGCTACTGGTTCGAGGTCGTTCTCGTAGGCGATCGGAGTTCGCTGGCCGAGGCGGGAGTGCCGGCGGCGGGTGTTGTACCGGGTCAGCCAGCGGAAGGCGTCGAGTCTGGCCTCGCGCTCGCTCGGCCAGGCCTTCCGGCCTTTGAGCGTCTCCCTCTTGAAGGCAGCATTGAAGCTTTCCGCGGTGGCGTTGTCGGCGCTGGAGCCGACCGCACCCATGCTCTGCCGGACCCCTGCTGACCTGCAGATTTCCGCGAATGCTCTGCTCGTGTATTGCGCTCCGTGGTCGGTGTGCATGATCGCTCCGGTCAAGTTTCCGCGGGTTCGCTCGGCAGCTGCCAGGGCGTCGATGACGAGTTCCGTGCGCATGTGATCGGCGATCGCCCACCCGGCCAGCCGGCGCGAGGCGAGGTCGATGACGGTCGCGAGATAGAGCGGCTTCGCGCCGCTGACCGGCAGGTAGGTGATGTCGCCGACGTACTTTCTGTTGACTGCGGCCGCGGTGAAGTCACGGCCGATCAGATCCGGTGCCTTCGTCGCGGCCTGATCCGCGAGCGTGGTGCGGTGCCTGCGGCGCAGACGGACTCCCTGGAGCCCGATGGTCCGCATGATCCTCGCGACGCGCTTGTGGTTGACCACCGGGCCGCCCCCGTCGCGGAGTTCGGCGGTGATCCTGGGGGCTCCGTAGGTGCCGTCGGAGTCCTGGTGGACCTTGCGTATCCTGGCCGCGATGCCGGCTTCGACGGTCTGCCGGGCCGCCCGTGCTGCCGCGGTGCGACGCCAGTAGTAGAAGCTCGAGCGCGAGAGCCCGAGGATGTCGCAGAGCCGCTTCACGCCGTGACGGCGCTGGTGATCGTCAACGAACTGGCAGCGGTTCACCAGCGCGTCTCCGTCGCGAAATACCGGGCCGCCTTGCGGAGTATGTCCCGCTCTTCCTCCAGCTCACGGATCCTTTTGCGGGCTGCAGCCAGCTCCGCCTGAACGCCGTCACCGCCGGTCCGCGACGCGGCCAACGGCTCGGAGTGGGCGCCAGGCCGGCGGCCGTCGGCGGCCCGGATCCAGTTCCGCAGCGTCTCGGTGTTCACCCCGAGATCACCAGCGACCGACTTGATCGTCGCTCCCGGCCTCGAGCGGTACAACGCGACCGCGTCCGCCTTGAACTCGGCGGGGTAATGCTTCATGCCCACGGGGACTCCGTCCTCCTGGACCATCAAGATCCAAGTGTCTCCGGTGTCCAAAACCCGGGGTCAGGGCCCGAACGTCCGCATGATCCGGGCGACCCGCTTTTCGTTGATCCGCCGCCCTTTCGCGCGGAGCTCGGCGGTCACTCGCGGGGAGCCGTAGGCGCCGCCGGACTCGCCGTGGACCTCGCGGATCTCCTCGGCCAGGACCCGGTCCTTGTGCTGGCGGGCGGCCCGGGCCTCGGCGCCGGCGAGCCACTTGTAGTAGCTGGACCGGTTCACGTCCAGGACGTGGCAGAGCCGCTTCACCTCGTAGGTGTCCCGGTGGTCGCCAACGAACTGGAAGCGGCTCCTCACCAGTTCGTCTCCCCGGCGAAATACTTGGCCGCCTTGCGGAGGATGTCCCGCTCGGTGGCGAGCTTGCGCTCACTTGCCTCCAGCTCTGCCACCCTCGCCTCCAGCTGTTGGACCCGCTCGTCCGGATCAGCGGACGGTACCGCCTCCCGACGTTGGGCGGCCGGCTTCGCCGCCGCGGCGCTGACGCCACGGCGTTCGCGGTCCCGCAGCACCCACTCGCGCAGGGTCGCCTCGTTGACGCCCAGGTCAGCGGCGATGCTCTTGTAGGTCGCCCCGGGTGTGGACTCGTACAGGGCCGCGGCATCGGCCTTGAACTCGTCCGAGTAGTCCTTCATCGCCATCGGCGGTCTTCTCGCTTCCTCCGGATCAAGCAGATCCAGTATCAGCGTGTCCACCACTCAGGGGGAGGCCCCAGCAGTTGTTGGCCGATCGTCTGCGCGTGCTGGGGTCTGACCACCCGGACTCACTCACCACTCGCGCGAATCTTGCGTACTGGCGGGGAAAGGGCGAAGATCCGGCAGGTGCTGTTGTCGCCACGACGGAACTGTTGGCCGACAGGCTCCGTGTCCTCGGCCCGGACCACCTCGACACGCTGACCACTCGCCACAACCTTGCGCAATGGAGGGCTGAGACAGGGGATGCGGCAGGCGCTGTCGTCGCCGAGTCGGAACTGCTGGCTGATCGGCTGCGCGTGCTGGGGCCCAAGCATCCCCACACTTTCTCCGCACGCCACCACCTCGCCCATTGGACCGGCCGGGCTGGCGACCCCGCCCGCGCAGCGGCAGCTCTTGCCCAGTTGCTCGCCGATCAGTTGAGTGTGCTCGGTCCGCAGCACCCCGAGACCCGGGCTACAGAAGACAGTCTTGCCTTCTGGAGCGTGGGAGCGGAGCGTCGGCACTCGACGTAGTTGGGCCCAGTTCGAGCCGCAGCCGGAGTCTCAACTCCTGTGCGGACAAGCTCTCCGTTCGGGCCCCATCCAGTCGGACTCCAGCGCCTCTGATCCGCCGGTAGTCCGGCGGAATCACCCCACTCATTCCCTGTGCCGACTCGAAACCTGCGATCCTGCAGCCGGGACCGCCTTCACCACCGGTGTCGCCGAGCGTCTTGTGGCCGGTGTCAGCATGCTGTAGGTCGCTGCGGTGATCACCAGCCCGGAGTTCGGATGTCGCCCGTCTCGGTTTGGCCCTCGGGCTGTGCCGGACGTGGTGCCGCAAGACTCCATCCCGGCGCCGGGGATCGACCCGTTGACCGGTGGTAGGGGAATCCACGCCTCCTTTCCCTCAGGGCTGATCCACAAGTCCTGAGCATTGCTCGTGCAGAGGGGCAGCAGCCCGGATCGGAAGGGGTGGGCGACTGACCTGGACGAGCGTGCAGGAGCGGGCATTTCTCCCGCCGAGAACGGAGGCGCTGTGCGGGCGAGGTTGCCGAGCACCTGGGCAGTGAACGAGTCGGAGCGCACAGACCTGGCCTCCTCGTTGATCCGGGCCGGAGCGGTCGCGTCCCGCGAGGTGGTTCAAGGTGTCATGCGTTCCGCCCTCCGGTGCCTGGCTCGCGACGATCTTCCCGTCGGCGCCTCACGCGAGGTGGCCCGGTCAGACGCCGGGAGTGCCCCAGCCGGTCGAAGTGCCCGGCGTGCCCTGTGGGTTCCGGTCTGTTGATCGGCTGCACCACCCGGCGGGACGCCATCCCGGAACCGGGCGACTGCGCTCCCGCTCCCTGCCCTGGGTCCAGCTGGGGTGCGAAGGCAGGAGGAGCATCTACTGTGAAGGCCTGGCGGGTGTCGTCGTTGATCTTGATCGGGACCTCGTGGCCAGCCGTACCAAGGGCCGCAGCCGCCGCGTTGATTCGCCAGTTTTGAGCCTCCTGCTTTCGCCGGCGCAGCATCCGTTCGACATCAGCGCACACTCAAGGAAGAACACACCGGTGCAGGTCAGATTTGACATACACGGTCGGTCGCTCTTGTGGGGAGATAGGCGTTCCGCTCGCTCGTGGTGAGGTCCCGACCCACAACCTTGCAGATCCTGGCGGTGGCCTCTGCCGGGCCGGGCAGGATGGTGTCCCAGAGTCGCGCCGTGTTGTCCTCGCCGATGGTCACCAGGGTGGTGCCGTCGGGGCTGAACGAGACCGAGGAGACGTTGGCGGTGTGGCCGGTGAGGGTGTGCAGGGGGCGGCCGGTGCTGACGTCCCACAGGCGGGCGGTGCCGTCCCTGCTCCCGGTGGCCAGGGTGGTGCCGTCGGGGCTGAACGAGACCGAGGAGACGTTGGCGGTGTGGCCGGTGAGGGTGTGCAGGGGGCGGCCGGTGCTGACGTCCCAC
>NZ_JBHWUR010000029.1:5336-6059 GCF_042737755.1 Streptomyces sp. NPDC059994 | reverse complement strand
AGGCGGGCGGTGCCGTCCCTGCTCCCGGTGGCCAGGGTGGTGCCGTCGGGGCTGAACGAGACCGAGAGCACGGTGCTGGTGTGGCCGGTGAGAGTGCGCCGTAGGGCGCCAGTTGTGGTGTCCCACAAGGCGGCATTGTCGCTGGCGGTGGCCAGGGTGCGGCCGTCCGGGCTGAACACGATCTCAGGCACGAAACCGAAACCGGTGATGGGGAGGGTGTGCCGGGGTTGGCCGGTTGCGGTGTTCCACAGCTGTACGGCGCCGTCGCTGCCAGCAGTAGCCAGGGTGCGGCCGTCGGGGCTGAACGTCATCGCGAACAGGGAACCGGCGCCGATTCTGATGGTGGACAGGGGGAGGCCAGTGGTCGTCTTCCACAATTGCACGGTGCCGTCTGGGGCAGTGGCGGCCAGGGTCCTGCTGTCGGGACTGAACACCGATTTGTAAGGGTCCTTGTTGAGGCCCGTGAGGGTGCGCAGCGGTTGGCCGGTTGCGGTGTTCCACAGTTGTACGGCGCCGTCGCTGCCAGCAGTAGCCAGGGTGCGGCCGTCAGGACTGAACGCCACCGCGTTCACACTGTGCTGACCAGCGAGGGTGTGCAGAAGGTGGCCGGTGGCGGTGTCCCGCAGTTGCACGGTGCCGTCTGGGGCAGTGGCGGCCAGGGTCCTGCTGTCGGGACTGAACACCGATTTGTAAGGGTCCTTGTTGAGGCCCGTGAGGGTGCGC
>NZ_JBHWUR010000029.1:4504-5239 GCF_042737755.1 Streptomyces sp. NPDC059994 | reverse complement strand
CGCAGCGGTTGGCCGACGGTGAGGTCCGACAGCTGTACCCCGCCGTCGACGCCGCCGGTGGCCAGGGTGCGGCCGTCGGGACTGAACGCCACCACGGTGACGCTGTCCAGGTGGGTGAGGGTGCGTGAGAGGTGACCGGTGGCAGTGTCGTAGAGGCGGGTGGTGCCGTCGATGCCGCCGGTGGCCAGTGTCGTGCCGTCGGGACTGAAGGCGGCGACGGAGGCTGTGTGGTTGAGGGTGTGCAGGGGGCGGCCGGTGGTGGTGTCCCACAGGCGGGCGGCGGCGTTCTCGGTCGCGGTGGCCAGCTTCGTGCCGTCAGGGCTGAACACTGCGGCCCGCACGTCCTCGTTGTGGGTCAGGGTATGCAGGGCGCGGCCGGTGGTGGTGTCCCACAAGCGGGCGATGCCGTCCTCGCTCGCGGTGGCCAGCCTCGTGCCGTCAGGGCTGAAGGCGGTCACGTTCACCGGGCCCGTGTGGTTGAGGGTGCGCAGGGCGCGGCCGGTGGTGGTGTCCCACAGGCGGGCGGTGCCGCCGCTGCCGGCGGTGGCCAGGATCGTGCCGTCAGGGCTGAACACTGCGGCCCGCACGTTCTCGTTGTGGTTGAGGGTGCGCAGGGCGCGGCCGGTGGTGGTGTCCCACAGGCGGGCGGTGCCGCCCCTGCCGGCGGTGGCCAGGATCGTGCCGTCAGGGCTGAACACTGCGGCCCGCACGTTCTCGTTGTGGTTGAGGGTGCGC
>NZ_JBHWUR010000029.1:0-4407 GCF_042737755.1 Streptomyces sp. NPDC059994 | reverse complement strand
CGCAGGGCGCGGCCGGTGGTGGTGTCCCACAGGCGGGCGGTGCCGTCCCTGCTGGCGGTGGCCAGCCTCGTGCCGTCAGGGCTGAAGGCGGTCGCATTCACCCAGCCCGAGTGGTTGAACGTGTGCAGGGGGCGGCCGGTGGTGGTGTCCCACAGGCGAGCCGTGCCGTCATCGGCCGCAGTGGCCAGGAGAGTGCCGCTGGGGCTGAACACCGCCGCCCGCACCCACTCGGTATGGCCGATGAGTGCGCGTGGCAAGGGGTCTGCCCCGAAGGCGCGGACGGCTGCGCTGGCTTCCGGCGTGTGGCTGGTGCGGTAGGCATGGGCGGCCAAGAGCATGGCGACATCGGGGTGCGTGAGAGTGAGGTGGTCGGATTCGGTGACGATCTCGCGGGAATCGGTTTGTCGGTGGGCGACACCGGCGACGTACGACTGCCAGCTCGCCACCCCGGCGGCGACGACGACGAGGGCGAGTAGCCCGGCCAGAATGGAGACGCGGCGGCGGGCGCGGCGGCGGCTGACGGCCAGATAGTGGCGGATGTGCGCGGGCAGGCCGCGGTGGCGAGCGTAGTCGAGGCCGACGGCCAAGTCGCTCCCGTGCAGCAACTCGTCGGCCTTGCGGCGCTGCTTCTGACGTGCGACCCGGGGCTTGGTGCGTCGGAGCAAGCGTGTGTGCTGTGGGTCCTCGGCTCGCTGGAGCCAGCGTGTGTACCGGTCCTCGGCTCGCTGGAGCCAGCGGTGGAAGTCCTGGTCCTGGGTGACCCAGTCGTGCAGGTGGGGCCAGTCGCGGACGAGGGAGTCGTGGATGAGCTCTGCGACCGGTTCGGGCGGTTCCACCGACTTGCAGTGTTCTCCAGTGGCGTGACCTTGAGCTGGCCCGGTGGGTCCGGGGTCCGGCCAGGGGACGCGGATGGTGATGAACCGGTGGCGGGCGAGAGCGGCCAGGGCCGTGCCGAAATCGTCCTGGTCGGGGGCGGGGTGGGGCCCTGTGGCCAGGTCGCGGAGGGCGGACAAGGGTAGGCGGCGGCGGGCGGCGGGCGTGGCGTGGTCGGGGTCGGCGGGCTGGACCAGGGTGGTCAGGATCCTCTGGGCGATGTCGCGTTGCGGCAGTCTTCGGAACGTGTCGGTGCACCACGTACTCAGGGCACCGGTCACGGTGCCGAAAGTCTCGTAGGACTTGTGCGTGAGGACCCCGTAGGTGCGGCGCTCCCACAGTTGGCGCAAGGTCAGTTGCAGGGCAGGCAGGCAGGTGACTGGGGTGCTGCGGGTGCTACGGGGTTGCGTGCCGTCGGCAGGGGGGATGAGGTCGCCGATCAGACGGGCAGTCAGGCCGTTCTCGATTCGTGGGCCGTGTTCGCCGTGCTCGATCATGGCGCGAAGGTCGTCCTCGCTCAAAGTGGCGGGGACGTTCAGCAGGGAAGCGGCCTCCAACAGAGCCGGGGCGCGGGAGGCTAGCGGGGCGTAGAAGTCGTCGCGCATGGCCAGAACCACGGTGAGTGAGGCCAAGGACGCGGCCAGTCCGACCAGCTGATCGACTGCTGCCCTGATACCGCCCCCGTCGCCCGGTGGGGTGGCGGGAGCGAGGAGCTGCTCGAACTGGTCGATGACCAGCAGGACGCGGGTGCGGTCGGGGTGGCTGGCTAGGAGGTGGTTGGCTGCGGCCTCGATGCCGTATGTGGCAGCGCCTGGCAGGCCGTGGTGCTCGGCGGCGAGTAACAGGTCGTGGCCAGGGTTGGGGATCAGGACGGGCAGCCAGCGGTCGCTGCCGGCGACCTCCTTTGCCTCGGCCAGCGCGGGCAGTACCCCGGCTTGCAGGAGGGAGGACTTGCCCGATCCGGACGGCCCCAGCAGCAGCAGCGTCCGGGCGGGCCCGCGCAACGCCCTGAAGACTGCGTTCAGGGCGGTGGTACGACCGCCGAACACCGCAGCATCGTCGGCTGTGAACGGCTCCAGGCCCGGATAAGGGCACACCGCGTGTTCCACTAGCTCAGGGTGCAGGTCGCGTAGGGTCTGAGCGGGGGTGGCGTAGGCGATCTCCAACCCGCGGAAGTGCCGGTCGGGGTGGGTGATGGCCGTGGTCATGCCGATCACCATCCCAGTGATGTCGTCGACGACGGGGCCGCCGCTGAAGCCCGCGGTCAGATCGTTGGCGTCGGACAGTTGGAGCAGCGGGACCGTTCCTGGCTTAGCGGAGTTCCCCAGCAGGCGTCCGACCGTGAACCTACCGAAGTGCCCTCCCTCTCTGCCGTGCTGGGGGAAGCCGTAGGTGATGCCCTTGTGGCCTTCGCAGTCCTCCGCGACACCGAGCGCAGCCACAGCCACGCCGGGCGGGGTGCCGTCCAGCCGCAGGAACGCCACGTCCTCCGCGTCCGGGTCCCGCCACGTACTGGTTTCCACCTTCCCTTGCAACCAGCTGCCAGGTTCGGGCCCGGCAGGGAAAGACAGCGGCACTCGCTGCCCGGGGCCGAACCCTGCCTCCAAGACCACATGGGCGCACGTGGCCAGCAGACCGGGACCGATGAGGAAGCCCGCTCCCGCCACCGCTCCGCTCCCACTGCGGACTTCCGCGACCGCGTGGTGGAATCCTTGCGACGACCCGCCCGGCGGGCGCACCACGACCGTCATGTGCCGCTGCTACCAGCGCCGACATCGTCCGGTGAGGCAGAGGCATACCAAGTCACCGTGACGGTCAGGTGGCAGCCCGTCTCACTCTTTGCGATCACAGCGCCGACTTCCGCAGCGAGATCAACGCCGAACTCGATCACCACCTCGTCCGGACCGGCCTGCCGCAGCTGCTCCAGCGCCGCCCGCGCCAGGCCCGCCACCGGACGCAGCGCCTGCTGGACCGTATGCGGCAGGTCCTGCACGGCGTCCGCCAGCCTCCCCACCTTCACAGGCCCGTCAGGCTCCCTCCCCCCTTCCACCAGGACCGAGCCCCCACCCTCCAGCGGTAACCGCGCCACAACCCCCACTGCCAGCCTCCTTGCTCCCCACAGCTGTCCACCGTTGACAAGCCCCCCTACCCAAGCCGGGAGCCACTTAGGCTAGGCCAACGGCCTTTGCCCCGAGCGGGTCGGAAGATTTCAAGTCCAATGAGAGAGTAATTGTCAAGATCTGGTGGATCGATGGCCATGTGTGAGGACTGACTTTGGTGTCATTGTGACCGCGTAGGATTTTTAGACGAGGAACTCAAGGAACCCTGAGAGCGTGGTGTGCAGTTGCATGCGCGCCGGTGGCCGACCGGGATGGTCGGCCGCGTGGTATTGAGGTTCATGCAGACGTATTACACAAACGTTATTGCGCGTGCGTATAGATGCTGTCCGCGGTAAACCCCGTGAACACCGACAACGCCTAGTAGTGCATGGTCAGGTTGGTGGGCCGGTGGCGTGTCTTCTTGATCGGCCGTGTCGTTGATCGGGTGTGCTGGGTAGGGAGTTGGCCGCGGTCCGGTGTGATCTGGAGGACTTCGCGGCGGAGATGTTCGAACCGTTCGGGCGGGTGGATCAGCGCCGGTGGGGTGCCGTCTACCTGCGAGGGCTGCTGCTGGATGGCGGGCGTAAGTCGGTGGAGCCGATGGCTGCCCGCCTGGGTGAGGACGGCAACCGGCAGGCGCTGGCCCACTTCATCACGTCCAGTCCGTGGGACGTGGCGCACGTGCGAGCCCGGCTCGCGTGGCGGATGCAGCCGGTCGTCAGACCGACAGCGCTGGTCATCGATGACACCGGGTTCCTCAAGGACGGGGACGCGTCCGCGTGTGTGACCCGGCAGTACACCGGCACTGCGGGCAAAGTCACCAACTGCCAGGCCGGAGTGTCGCTGCACCTGGCGTCCGACAACGCGTCGGCGGCGGTGAACTGGCGTCTGTTCCTGCCCCAAAGCTGGGATCCCGCCTCGTCGAAGGCCGATGCGGCCAAAGTGGCACGACGTGCCCGGTGCGGCATCCCAGCCGAGGTGGGCCATGTCGAGAAGTGGCAGCTGGCCCTCGACATGATCGACGAGACACGGTCCTGGGGCCTCGACGTCCCCCTGGCCATCGCCGACGGCGGCTATGGGGATACCGCCGCCTTCCGCCTCGGCCTGGAAGACCGCGGGCTCGACTACGCGGTGGGCATCTCGACCACGACCACGGCCCAGCCCGAGGACGCACAACCGTGCCCAGTGGCCTGGACCGGCCGGGGCCGACGACCGGCGCCGGCCTACCCGCAAGCGGCGAAGACGGTGAAGAGCCTGGTCGTCGCGGCCGGGAAACGGGCTGCGCGGCCGGTGCAATGGCGCGAGGGCTCGCGGCCCGGAAGCGGCCGCAGCGGACACAAACGCATGTACTCCCGCTTCGTGGCCCTGCGCATCCGGCCCGCCGGACGCGAGATCCGCAAAGCCGCAGCCACGGCCGAGTTGCCGGTGCGCTGGC
>NZ_JBHWUR010000028.1:0-77709 GCF_042737755.1 Streptomyces sp. NPDC059994 | reverse complement strand
CCGCGCCCCTGACCACCCAGGGGCGCGGGGAACTGCGCGAGCAACCCAGCACGGCCCGCAGACGAACGACAGCCCTCGGAGAGTTTCGGGAAGGGGTGGGGTGGAGCAAATCAACGCGCTCGGTACACGAGCCGACCGTCCAGCACCGTCGCCACGCACGTGGCCGCGCCCCGCTCCGCCAGCTCCACCTCGTCCCGTACGTCGAAGACCGCGAACGTAGCGGGCCCGCCCACCCGAAGGGGCGGCAACAGGGCCCCCGCGCCGAGGGACGGCGTCCCGGACCGGGCGGACCCGGGCAGCACCGAAACCCCCGACCGCCGCACCGCCTCCACCACCGGCCGCGACCGAAGCTCGCCCGCCACCGCCACCACCCCATGCGCCAGCATCCGCTGCACCCCCCGCCGAGCACTCGCCCCCCGGCGCGCCTCGTCCACGGGGAACGCCGGGTCCAGGAGCGGCTCGGCCCCGAGCTCGTCGGCCTCGCGCGGGTCCGGGTGGTACGCCTGTTCCAGGAGCTCCGGCCCGTACGGATTGACCAGGCCGGGCAGCAGCACCCCCGGCCACTGGCGCACCCGCGCCCGCGGGTACGCCGCCGCCAGCTCCTCGTACGGCCCGATCGCGGCCACCAGCGCGCCCTCGACCACGACCGCGTCGCCCACGGCGGGGGCGTGAATCGTCAGCACCGGCGTATCAGTCGTGTGAGTCGCGTCGGTCGTGTCAGCCGCGTCAGTTGGACGCGAGCAGCTTCAGCTCGGGGTGGGCCGTGCCGCCCTCGATCGCGGTGGACGAGATGTGCGACATGACGCGCTCGTCGACCGGGTCGTTCGCCGGGTCGTCGTGGACGAGCAGGTGCTCGTACGTCGTGGCGCGCTGCGCCGGGACGCGGCCCGCCTTGCGGATCAGGTCGATGATCTCCATGCGGTTGGAGCGGTGCTTGGCGCCCGCCGAGGAGACGACGTTCTCCTCCAGCATGATCGAGCCGAGGTCGTCCGCGCCGTAGTGCAGCGACAGCTGGCCCGCCTCCTTGCCGACGGTGAGCCAGGAGCCCTGGATGTGCGCGACGTTGTCGAGGAACAGGCGCGCGACCGCGATCATCCGCAGGTACTCGAAGACGCTCGCCTGCGTCCGGCCCTTCAGATGGTTGTTCTCGGGCTGGTAGGTGTACGGGATGAACGCGCGGAAGCCGCCCGTCCGGTCCTGTACGTCGCGGATCATCCGGAGGTGCTCGATGCGCTCCGCGTTGGTCTCGCCGGTGCCCATGAGCATGGTGGACGTCGACTCGACGCCCAGCCGGTGCGCGGCCTCCATGATCTCCAGCCACCGCTCGCCGCTCTCCTTGAGCGGGGCGATCGCCTTGCGCGGCCGCTCGGGCAGCAGCTCGGCGCCGGCGCCCGCGAAGGAGTCGAGACCGGCGGCGTGGATGCGCTGGATCGCCTCCTCGACGGAGACCCCGGAGATCTTGGCCATGTGCTCGACCTCGGAGGCGCCGAGGGAGTGGATGACCAGCTGCGGGTAGGCCTGCTTGATGGCGCTGAAGTGCTTCTCGTAGTACTCGACGCCGTAGTCCGGGTGGTGGCCGCCCTGGAACATGATCTGGGTGCCGCCCAGCTCGACGGTCTCCGCGCAGCGGCGCAGGATGTCGTCGAGGTCGCGCGTCCAGCCCTTCTTGGTGTCCTTGGGGGCCGCGTAGAAGGCGCAGAACTTGCACGCCGTGACACACACGTTCGTGTAGTTGATGTTGCGCTCGATGATGTACGTGGCGATGTGCTCGGTCCCGGCGTACCGGCGGCGGCGCACCGCGTCGGCGGCGGTGCCCAGCGCGTGCAGCGGCGCCGAGCGGTAGAGGTCGAGCGCCTCTTCGGGGGTGATGCGTCCACCCGCGGCGGCACGGTCGAGGACGGACTGAAGGTCGGCCTTCTCAGTCACCGGGGTGTCCCTTTCGGCAGGGTTGCGGACGGACCGAGCCAGCCTACGCCAGCGGGGTGCCCCGGCTTCGGCCCGGGGGCCGGGGCCGGCGGCCGCGCGCCGGTCCGGGCCGCACGCGCGCCTTTCCCCGCTCCGCCAAAAGCTCCGCCAAACGCTCCGCCGGCGCCCCGGCCGAGCCCCGCGTCGGTCAGCCCGTCTCCTTGACCAGCGTCGCGTACGGCTTGCCCGCGCCCGCCTCCCGCGACTCGTACTTGAGCGTGCCGTCCGCGTTGCGGGTGAAGACCAGGACGGCCGTGCCGCTGGTGCACAGGCCCGCCGTACCCTCGCGCGCCGGGTCGGTGCGCTCCTCGACCGTCACGCGCCGCGCCGCGGCGGAGACCAGCTTCGCCACCCCGAAGCACTCCACGGTCGTCCCCAGGACGCTGATCCTGGAGGAGGTACGGAGGACGTCCTTGCCGGTGCCGCCCGCCGTGAACACCGCCGTCAGATCGCCGTGCGGCTGCCCGGTCGTGGACTCCGTCATCGGGCCCTTCCAGGTACCGAGGAACGCCTGCGGCACCTCCGACACCGCCGGGCCGCCCGTCGCACCCGTGCCCGGGTCCGCCGAGGCGCTCGGCCTGCTCGGCGGCGACGCCGCCGAGTCGTGCTTCTGGTCGCCGCCGCTGCCCGGCATCAGGTCGAAGAGGAACGCGCCACCGACCGTCGCGGCCGCCACCGCCCCCGCCACAGCCAGCGCGACCGTGCAGCTCACCCGCCGCCCCCGGCCCCGCTCGCCCCGCTCGACGGCCGTGCCGAGGGAGAGCGAGACTCGGGGCTGGGCGGCGGGCGGCCCGGGCGCACGCGGCCCGGGCACGGCATCGGCGACCGGCCCGGTACTGCCGCCCGTACTGCCGCCCGTACTGCCGGGCCCATCGCCGTACGCGTACGAGCCGTGCGCCCCGGATCCGTACGAGCCCTCCACAGCCCCCGCGCCCGCCCCGTAAGACGCGTCCGGCGGCCCGAACACCCCCACCGCGGGGCTGGTGAACGCCACCGGGCCCGATGCCTCCGCGTCCGGCGCCTCCGGTTCCAGGTCGAGCAGGCGTACCGCCGACCGGCTGACCTCCTCCACCAGCGCCCCCGGCAGCCAGCCGCCCGCGACCAGGGCGGCCGCGCCGTCCGGGGCGAGCCGCCGGGCGAGTTCGGCGGGGGCGGGGCGGGCCGCCGCCGTCTTGGCGAGGCACGCGTCCACCGCCGCCCGCAGCTCCCCGTCGAGCCGCGCGCCCAGCTCGGGCTCCTCGTGCACCACCTTGTAGAGCAGCGCGGCGGAGGAGTCGCCCGGGAACGGGGGCGCGCCCGTCGCCGCGTACGCCAGGACCGCGCCGAGGGAGAAGACGTCGGCGGCGCCGGTGACGCCCTTGCCGAGGATCTGCTCGGGCGACATATAGCCCGGCGAGCCGATCGAGACGCCGGAGGCGGTGAGCGAGGCCGTGCCGTCCGTGGCGCGGGCGATGCCGAAGTCGATCAGCCGGGGGCCGTCGAGGGTGAGCAGCACGTTGGAGGGCTTCACATCGCGGTGGACGAGCCCGAGCGCGTGCACCGCCGCCAGCGCCTCCGCGAGCCCGGCGCCGAGTGCGCGCACCGCGTGCTCGGGCAGCGGCCCGTGCGCGGTGACGGCCTGGGCCAGCGAGGGGCCCGCCACATAGCCGGTGGCGACCCAGGGCACCGCCGCCCCGGGGTCGGCGTCCAGGACCGGCGCGGTCCAGGCGCCGCCGACCCGGCGGGCCGCCTCCACCTCGTGGCGGAACCGGGCGCGGAACTGTTCGTCGAGGGCGAAGTGCGGGTGGACCACCTTCACGGCGACCGTTCGGCCCCCGGCGCTGCGGCCCAGATAGACGCGGCCCATGCCGCCCGCGCCGAGTCTGCCGAGCAGCCGGTAGGAGCCGATGGTGCGCGGTTCGCCGGCTTCGAGCGGCTGCATCGCGATCTGCCTTCCCCCATGCCGTCACGTACGGTCGACAGCAGGGTAGAGCGTGACGTGCGCCGGATCGCCCGGCCGGGCCGGATCCGGGACGTACGACGGCGAACCGAATCGAACGACCGGTCGTCTCTCTCTGCGGAGTTCGCACGGGAAACCTCACAGTTGGCCGTTAAATGCCCCAGACATCTCGGAGCACCGCATGAATCGCCGTACCACCGCACTGATAGCCGCCGCTGTCCTCGGCTCGGTCGCGCTGGTCTCCGGCTGCTCCGACGAGGGCGAGCCGGTGAGCTTCGACAACCCGGGCGCCTCGTCGACGCCCGCGCCCAGGGGCAGCGGCGCCGCCGACCCCGGGCAGGACAAGGCGCGGGACGAGAAGACCTCCAAGGTCGTGTCCAAGACCCTGCTGCCGACCGGCCCGAAGGCGCAGTTCTCCACGCAGAACACGCTGGAGGACGGCACCAAGATCGGCGTGACCACGCTGCACGGCAAGAAGTCGGGCTTCACCGGCAAGGTGTGGGTCTGGGCGCCGAAGCAGTACTTCGACCCCAAGTACGCCAAGAGCGGTTTCCCGGTGCTCATCGCCCTGCCGGGCGGCAACGGCTACCCCAAGAACTACTGGATGGGCACCGACCTCAAGCTGCAGAGCAGCATCACCGAGTGGTCCAAGGCGGGCAAGGGCGTTCCGTTCGTCGTGGTGATGCCGGTCCTCAACCCGGACGCGAAGTACTACTACGACGGCAGTGACATACCGGGCCACCCCAAGATGGGCACCTGGATGACCGAGGACGTGCCGGACTTCGTGAAGGCGAACTTCCGCACCTTCAAATCCCGCGACGGCTGGGCGTTCATGGGCTCCTCCTCCGGCGGGTTCGTCGGCCTGAAGTCGGTGCTCAAGCGCCCCGACCAGTTCAAGGCCGTGATCGCCTCGGGCCCCGACACCGTGCCGGACTCCCCGCTGTGGGCCGGCCACGAGGCCGAGAAGCAGGCGAACAACCCGGAGAAGCTCGCCCAGGACCTGATAGACAAGAACGGCCCCGAGGTCGACCTCGCCTTCCAGATAGGCACCAAGGAGGGCGGCATGGCGAACCTGAACGGCTTCATCGCCAAGTACGGCAAGGGCCCGGTGAAGACCCATCTCCAGGTGATCCAGGGCGGCAAGCACAACGCCCACACGTACATCAAGGGGATGGGCGACGGGACCATGCAGTGGATCAGCAGCCGGCTCCAGGCCCCGATCCCGTCGCCCTGACGCCCGCCCGGACAGGCCCTAGCGGGTGAGCAGCTCCACCGCGACGTCCGCCGGGAACCCGGTGGTCGGCCCGGTCCTGCGGGCGAACTCCCGTACGCCCTTCAGCTGCTCGGCGCCGAAGCGGAAGTCCAGCGTCGTGAAGTAGCGCTCCAGGAGCTCCGCGTCGAAGACCTCCCAGCGGGCGGCCTGCTCGGCGACCTTGGTGACCTCCTCCAGGGAGAGGTCGCGGGAGGCGAGGAACGCCTCGTGGACCTCGCGTACGACCTCGGGCTCGCGGGCCAGGTAGTCCCTGCGGGTCGCCCACACGGCGAAGACGAACGGCAGGCCCGTCCACTCCTTCCACATGGACCCCAGGTCGTGGACCTGGAGGCCCAGGCGCGGGGCGTCGTGCAGCGAGGCGCGCAGCGCGGCGTCCCCGATCAGCACCGCCGCGTCCGCCTCCTGCATCATCAGGCCGAGGTCGGGCGGGCACGTGTAGTAGTCGGGCTCGACCCCGAACCGCTCGGAGAGCAGCAGCTGCGCCAGGCGTACGGAGGTGCGCGAGGTGGAGCCGAGCGCCACCCGGGCGCCGTCGAGCCGCTCCAGCGGCAGCTGCGAGACGATCACGCAGGACATGACCGGCCCGTCGCAGCCGACCGCGAGGTCGGGGAAGGCCACCAGTTCGTCGGCGTTGCGCAGGAACTCCACGAGGGTGACCGGAGCGATGTCCAGATCGCCCCGGACGAGCTGTTCGCTCAGCTTCTCGGGGCTGTCCTTGGTGAGCTCCAGATCCAGCAGGGTGCCGGTGCGGGCGAGCCCCCAGTAGAGCGGCAGACAGTTGAGGAACTGGATGTGCCCGACCCGTGGCCGGGTGGTTGTTTGGTCCACATCGCGAGACTAGACCTGTCCGTTTTGTCCAGCTACGGCGGGTAGGTTCGTCAGCGCGTCGAGGGCCCGTCAAACGTCCGGGTGACGTGATCTTTTTCCCTCTACCGCAGCCCCGATACTGCGTGCTACGCTCCTCGCAAGTTGCAGTTTGGTTTCCCTTGCAGTACAGAGCCTGCGGAGCATGTAACCCGCAGGCTTTTGTAGTTTTCAGACTTCTTAGCAGGTTCTGGAGCAGGGCAACCCTTTGGCCCAAGGAGGGCTTATGGCTACCGGAACCGTCAAGTGGTTCAACGCTGAAAAGGGCTTCGGCTTCATCGCCCAGGACGGCGGCGGCCCGGATGTCTTCGTCCACTACTCCGCGATCAACGCGGCCGGGTTCCGCTCCCTTGAGGAGAACCAGGTCGTGAACTTCGACGTCACGCAGGGTCCGAAGGGCCCGCAGGCGGAGAACGTCACCCCGGCCTAGTTGCCCGGGTCGGCGCGATCGCTGACCAGCAGTACCCAAGGAGCCCTGTTCCGTACGGCGACGTACGGAACAGGGCTCCTGCCTTTCTCCGGCCTCGGGCCTGGGCCCTCGGGGCGTTCTCGTACAGTCGTTCCCTCTCTTGCGCGTACCGTTCGGTCACCGCCCCGCGGCGGACCTGCCGGGTGGGTGTGAGCACCCCGCTCCCGGCCGTGGAGTCCTCGTCCAGGGCGCCCAGGCCGCCGGTGTGCAGCCCAGCCGTCCCCGTCCGGCGCCGCCGCGGCTGCCGCCGCTCAGCGCGGCACGGTCGCGTCGGGCACGAAGGGGCCGCCGTGGCCCGGCACGATCAGGTCCGCGGCGGCCAGCACCCGCAGCCGGGAGGCGCGCAGCACCTCGCGGTCCGGGGCCACCGGGTCGTCCGCCGGGCCCTCCGCGTGCCACCACAGGTCGCCGGCGAACGCCACCACGCCCGAGTCCGTGCCCGCGAGCAGCGTGATGTCCTCGGGGCTGTGTCCGGGGGTGCGGATCAGCCGTAGCGACGGGGTGAGTTCATAGCCCTCCGCGTCCCGGTTCCGCCACTGGTCGCCCTGGTACTCCACCTTGTGGTCGTGCACCCGGGCCCGGCCGAACAGGCCCACGTTCATGGTGTTGTCCGGGTGGTGGTGGCTGAGCACCACGTCGGTGATGTCGTCGGGGCCGAGCCCCATTTCGGCGAGCGGGCCGAGGATGTCGTCGCGGCTCGCCACCATGCCCGGGTCGAAGACCACGTGCCGGTCGCCGTCCCTCACGTACGAGACGGTGGCGGCGACCCCGGGGCCGGTGGAGCCGACGTAGCCGGTGGTCAGGACGGTGTATACGGCGCTTCGGCCGAGCGGTGCGTCTGTCATGGCCTTGATCCTTCCGGGCGGGGCGGCCGCCCGCGAGTGGCACGGCTGCCGGTGATCGCAGGATTCGTGCCACCTGCCAGACTGCTCCCGTGCCGCCCTTCACCACCGTCGCCGCGTACGTCCCGCCAGGAGTCGGCATGCTCGCCGTGGGCATCGTGAGCGAGGTGTTCGGCCCGCACGGGGAGGCGGTGCCCGGCTTCGACTTCGCCCTGTGCGCCGACCGGCCCGGGCCGGTCCCCACCGACCTCGGCGTCCCGCTCGCCATCGCGCACGGCCTGGACCGGCTCGCCGCCGCGGATCTGGTGATCGCCCTTCCGGGGGCGGAGTTCCGTACGCCGCCCGCCCCCGCCGTACTCGGCGCGCTCTCGGCCGCACACGGGCGCGGCGCCCTCGTCGCGGCCCACTGCGTCGGCACCTTCGCGCTCGCCGCCGCCGGGCTGCTCGACGGCCGGCGGGCCACCACCCACTGGCGGTTCGCCGAACTCCTGGCCCGCCGCCACCCGGACGTCACCGTCGAGCCCGACGCCCTCTACATCGACGAGGGACGGGTGATCACGGGCGCGGGAGCCGCCGCGGGCTTCGACCTCTGCCTGCACCTGCTGCGGCGGGAGTACGGAGCCGCGATGGCCAACGCCGTCGCCCGGGACATGGTGCTGCCCTCCCACCGCGAGGGCGGGCAGGCCCAGTACCTGGCCGCCCCCGTCCCCGAGGACTGCCAGGACGAGCGGCTCTCCGAGGTCCTCGCCTGGGCCCGAGCACACCTCCACGAACCGCTTCCGGTCGCGGAACTGGCCCGGCGCGCCCTGATGAGCAAACGGTCCTTCGCCCGCCGCTTCACCGCCGCGACCGGCACCACCCCGCACGCCTGGCTGCGGGGCCTGCGCCTGAGCAGCGCCGAGGAGCTCCTGGAGACCACGGAGCTGCCGGTCGAGGAGATCGCCCGCCGGGTCGGCTACGGGAGCGCCGCCGTACTGCGCGAGCAGTTCGTACGGCGCCGGGGAGTACCGCCCCGCTCCTACCGCCGCTCGTTCACGCGGTAAAACAAAAAAAGCGGCTGCGCCGACTTTGTCAGCCGGCGCAGCCGCCGTTCCATTCGAGCCGTCAGGATCAGACGTTCTCGAAGCGCCACTTCTGATTTTCGCGGCCTTCCCACGGCTCCATGATGAGCTGGGTCTTCTCCTTCTCGTCAGGCAGCGTTGCCACGGCGTCCATGTACGGGAAGTGAATCCGGAACAGGTTGTCGCCGACCGGCTCGATCGACCACTGCTGGCCGTACGGCTGGGTGGCGATCAGCGGCGGGTAGATCCGGATGATGCTCTGCGCGAAGAAGATCTGGGCGCCGCCTGAGGTGAGCTTGCTCTTGAGCTGGTAGAGGTTGCCGGGGAACAGCTCAACCTCCCACTGCTGGTTCTCGCCCTTGTGGTAGCTGTAGCCGATGATCGGCGTGTTGGGCTCGGTGCGGTTGTCGCGCACATCCATCACGCGGTCCTGGTACGCGGCGTTCTTGATCGCATACGTGCCGTGGGTGAGGAACTCGGCTGCCATGAATCCTCCTGGGTGAACAAGGGGACGGCTTTGATCGAGCGAGGCCCAACCTAGGTGGCATCCGTCCGTCCCGTAACGGGGACTTCACGTCGTACCGCGCAATTCAGGATGGCCGGGGTGGCGTGCCGTTCACCCCCGTATTTCCGGCCCTGCTGGCCGGATATTCTTTCTCGTTTTCGGAAAACACGAGCTCGTCGCCGTCAAGGGCCACAAGCGGAATTACTGGCGCCCTGGAACCTCTTCGGCCGCATGCGGCCTTCCGAAACGAAGAGGGGCCCGGCCGCCTTTTCGGCACCGGGCCCCTCACTCACTCGGCCACCTGCTACACCGCCGGCAGCTCCGGCTTCGGCATGACCGCCGTCGCGAAGACCACCTGCGTGAGGAGCATGATGCCGAACAGCGCTCCACCGCCGCCCAGTGCCAGCGGCAGCACCGGCATGAGCAGCAGGAAGACCGCCGCCGTGCGGAATCCCCCTGGTGTTCCGTACCTCTTGAGCACGCCCAGGAGGAGCAGCAGGAACATCGAGACCGCCGCCACGAACAGCATCAGGTTCACACCGTCCGCCAGCTGCTCCCCGAAGGACAGCGCCCCGCGAGGCGTGAGCGCCATGGCCAGGAACCAGCCGGCCGCGCAGAGCGGCACATAGCGAGCCGCGCATCTCGGGAACGAGGGTGCCTGGGTCACTTCGGCGGGTCCTTCAGGCATTGGGCGGAGTTCCAGTACCGCATGTCCTTGTTGCCGTACCAGGGCATCGAGTCCAGACCGGAGACGTTGTCCATCCGGTCGTGCGCGACGACCTGCGGCGGCTGCGACCGACGGTACTGGACGACCTCCATGTCGGGGTAGTGATCGCCCTTCCGGGTCACGGTCACCGAGCCCTTGTTGGCCGCGATCGTCACATGTGTGTCGACCGAGAACAGCGGCATCAAGCTGTTCACCCCCGCTATGCCCAGGTCCAGCTTGGACGAGTTCGAGTGGAATGAACACCAAGGGCCTGGCCGGGTCGAAGATCATCTCGGCCAAGTTCAACGTCGTCGACAGCTACTCGTGGTCGTGCACCAAGACCCCGGTGGAGCTCGGCCTCACCGGCCCCATCTCCTCCTCCACCACCTGGAACAACCAGCCCGCCTGGAAGCAGACCCTCCAGGAGAAGACGTTCGCCCATGGCTGGTCCTCGACCCAGTGCGCCGCCGCCGGCGAGGACTTCGACGCCGCCACGGTCAAGACCGCGGTGCAGGCGGTCGCGGACGCCGGCGACAACGACATGACGCTGGGCCTGCGCTCGCGCCAGGACTTCGAGGGCAACGAGCAGAGCTGGAAGAAGTTCCAGAACGACCCGAGCCTGGAGATCACGTACAACTCCGCGCCGAAGGTGGACTCCTCGGCCGCCTATCAGGGCTCCTGGGCGCCCGGCGCGAGCGGGCTCGTGCAGGTCGCCTGCGCCACCGACCCGGCCGCGTTCCCGGTCGTCGGCAACACCGGCCTCACCCTCACCGCGAAGATCTCCGACCCGGAGGGCGGCCAGATCACCGGCGCCTTCCAGCTGAAGGACCACGACACGGGCGCGGTGGTCGCATCGCCCACCTCGACGGTGACCGCGGGCGGCACCGCCCAGGCCCGGATCGACGGCTCACTGCTCACCACCGGCAAGCGCTACACCTGGTCCGTCCAGTCCCGTGACGGCCTGGACACCTCGGCGTGGACCACGAGCTGCAGCTTCGGCGTGGACGAGACCGCGCCCGCCAAGCCCACCGTCACCGCCACCGACGGCCACGCCCTGGACGTGGCCGAGGTGCCCGCGCGCACCGACCGTACGGTCAGGTTCGCCTCCACCGACGCCGACGGCGGCAGCGGCAGCGGCAGCGGCAGCGGCATCGACGGATTCTGCTACGCGCTCAACCAGCCGCTGTCCGTCTCGAACCTCAAGTGCCCCAGCGGTACGTATGTGAAGGCGGGCGCCGACGGCACCGCCACGGTGACCGTCAAGCCGAGCCTGTGGCCCAACAACAAGCTGCACGTGGAGGCGTACGACAAGGCGGGCAACACCTCGGCGTACGACGGCGGTTCGGCCCCGACCGACTCCACCCTGATCGTCACCGACCGGCCCGCGTTCGTGCACGACGCGGCCGGGCGGGTCCACGGCGACCTGGCGGGCGACCTCGACGGCGACGGGCAGCCGGACCTGCTGGCCACCGCCTCCGACGGCACCCTGCGGCTGCTCGGCGGCAAGGGCGACGGCACCCTGAAGACGGCGCGCACCATCGCCTCGGGCGGCTGGAACGGCGCGCGCCTCGCCCACCGGGGCGACGTCATCGCCGCCACCGACGGCCAGACGATGGACGGGTACGAGGACTTCTTCGCCAAGATCGGCAACAAGCTGTACCTGTACCCCGGCGACGGCAACGGGGTGCCGGTCACCGGCCTGCGCAAGGAACTGCTGCGCCCCACCGGCAAGGACAACGGCCCGCTGACCGGCCCCGGCGGACTCTGCCTCGGCGTGAAGTCGGCGAGCACCGCCAACGGCACCCCGCTCCAGATCTACACCTGCAACGCCACCACCGCGCAGGACTTCCAGCTCACCGGCGGCGCCCTGAAGGTGCTCGGCAAGTGCGCGGCGGCCGCGGGCACCGACCTCGCCTCGCCCGTCCAGCTGGCCGACTGCGACGGCAGCCCCGCCCAGCAGTGGCTCGACCGCGGCGACGGCTCCCTGCTCAACCAGGGCTCCGGCCGCTGCCTGGATGTGGCGGGCGGCGCGGCGGTGAAGGGCACGGCCGCGCAGATCCTCACGTGCGACGGCGACGCGACCCAGGACTGGACGGTCCCGGGCACCTGGGCGGGCACCGGCCAGATCCTCGCCCCGGGCGACGCCGACGGCATGCCCGGCGCCGACCTCGTCGTCCGGGAGGGCGAGGGGATGTGGCTGTACTCCGGCACGGCCGAGGGCCCGCTCGCGGCCGAGCCCGGCTCGTACAAGCTGCTCCCCGCCAAGCAGTTCGGCTTCACCTCCTGGGACCGCTTCGACTTCACCGCCCCCGGTGACGTCAACGGCGACGGCGTCCCCGACCTGCTCGGCCGCCACGTCACCACGGACCCGGCGAGCGCCGACTACGGCAAGCTGTACCTGTACCCGGGCACCCGCGCCACGGACACCTCGGGCAACACCACGTACGGCACCGGCGCCCGGACCGTCTACGGCCCGAACGCCTGGCAGTCGACGAACATCCCGTTCTTCGCGAGTGCGGGCAACGCACAGGGAACGGTCGTCGACACCGGCACGTATCTGAAGTTCGTCCCGACGACGGGCCAGGAGGCCCCGGACTTCTGGGCGGTCTTCAAGGCGGCACCGGGGGGCCTGCGCTTCTACCCGGGTACGGCGACCGCGCACGGCACGTCGTCGATCGTGGGGGACGCGGCGCTGGTGCAGGATCTGGTGGGGCTGTTCTAGACCCGTTCGTACGGAACTGTGCCCGCTTCCCGGTCCGCCGGGGTGCGGGCACAGACGTATGCAGGGGAGCCCGGGGACGGGTAGGCCGCGTGCCCGCCCTCCCCCGAGCTCTTGAGGAACAGGGGGGACCCGCAGCCCCTGGCGGCACGCATGCCCACAGCTAGGTAGAAGCGGACGGCGACCAGCGGTCGCCCCGCATGAGGTTTCCGAGGCCCGCCCAGGCGAAGTTCATCAGCGTCCCCGCCGCCTCCTTCGCCGAGACCCCCTCCGTCTCGTTGGCCCAGCCCGCCAGCGACTCCGCCGCGCCCACCAGGGCCTGGGCGAGGCCTGCCACATCCCGGGTCGCCAGCTCCCCGACGCCGTGGGCCTCCCGGGCCGCCGCGGCTATCAGGGCGGTCACGAACGTGACGATCTCCTCGCGCATCACCGCGACCTGGGCGGCGAACGGCTCGCCGTGGGTGCGTGCCTGGTGGTGGAGTACCGCCCAGCCGTCGGGGTGTTCGGCGGTGTGGGCGAAGAAGGCCCGCAGCCCGGACCACAGCTGGGCGTCGGCGGGCAGTGCCGGCTCGACCCCGGCCCGTACGGCCTCCACGAGCGCGTGGGCCTCCCGCCGGATCACGGCGGTGAAGAGGTCTTCCTTGGAGTTCAGATAGAGGTAGACGAGCGGCTTGGAGACTCCGGCCAGCTCGGCTATCCCGTCCATCGAGGCGGCCCGGTACCCGAGCCGGGCGAAGGTGCGTACGGCCGCGTCCAGCATCTGCTGTTCGCGCACGGCCCGCGGCATCCGCCGGGGCTTCCCCGAAGCCGAACCCGAAGCCGGACCCGAAGCCGGATCCGAATCCCCACCCGCATCCATCAGTCCGTATCCTCCCGGGCCGCTGTCCTGCTCCCGGGCAAGGGTACGTGCGGGGCGGTTACCGGACCGCGCCGTCCTCCTGGCTGCGGTTCGCCTCCAGGCGGGCCTTCGCCGACTCGACCTTGGTGACGATCTGCGCGGACATCTCGTCGCGCTGCTTGCGCAGCAGGACGAAGCTGAGCGGCGCGGAGAGGACCAGGGCGAGCAGGACGACCCAGATCACGTTGGCGTCCCCGAGACCGGCGGGCATGGCCCCGAAGTGGACCAGTGCGGCGACGAACACCAGGCAGCCGACGAAGACGGCGACGCGCATCGCGGTGTACCGGACGGTTGCGCTCGGCTTGGCGATGTTCACGGCTGACCTTCTCTCTCGTACGGCGATCCTGCCCGACCAGTGAAGCACGCCCGTTATTTGATCAATTCAGGGGGATCGGCAACGTCGGCCCCACGGAGGCGTCCCTCAGGGGTGTCCCTCAGAGCCGCATCGCCTGGGGCGACTCGCGCAGCGCGGGGTCCGGGCCGTCGTACTCGCGGATGATCTCGTACCGGGTGTTGCGCTCCACCGGGCGGAACCCGGCCTCGCGGATCAGGTCGAGGAGGTCGTCCCGGGTCAGCTTGTTGGGCGTCCCGTAGTTGTCCGCGTCGTGCGTGATCTTGTACTCGACGACCGAGCCGTCCATGTCGTCGGCGCCGTGCTGGAGGGCGAGCTGGGTGGTCTGGAGGCCGTGCATCACCCAGAAGCACTTCACGTGCGGCACGTTGTCGAAGAGGAGGCGGGAGACCGCGAAGGTCTTCAGGGCCTCCGCGCCGGTCGCCATCGTGGTGCGCGCCTGGAGGCGGTTGCGGACCTTGCCGTCCTTCATGTCCACGAAGTCGTGCTGGTAGCGCAGCGGGATGAAGACCTGGAAGCCGTTCGTCTCGTCCTGGAGCTCGCGCAGGCGCAGCACGTGGTCGACCCGGTGGCGGGGCTCCTCGATGTGCCCGTACAGCATCGTCGAGGGGGTCTTGAGGCCCTTCTCGTGGGCGAGGCGGTGGATCCGCGACCAGTCCTCCCAGTGGGTGGCGTGGTCGACGATGTGCTGACGGACCTCCCAGTCGAAGATCTCCGCGCCGCCGCCGGTCAGCGACTCCAGACCGGCGTCGATGAGCTCGTCGAGGATCTCGGAGGCGGTCAGCCCCGAGATGGTCTCGAAGTGGTGGATCTCCGTCGCCGTGAACGCCTTCAGGCCGACGTTCGGCAGCGCCTCCTTGAGGGCCTTGAGCGAACGCGGGTAGTAGCGCCAGGGCAGCGTCGGGTGGAGCCCGTTGACGATGTGCAGCTCGGTGAGGTTCTCGTTCTCCATCGCCTTGGCGAGGCGGACGGCCTCCTCGATGCGCATCGTGTACGCGTCCTTCTCGCCCGGCTTGCGCTGGAACGAGCAGTACGCGCACGACGCGGTGCACACGTTCGTCATGTTGAGGTGCCGGTTGACGTTGAAGTGGACGACGTCACCGTTCTTGCGGGTGCGCACCTCGTGCGCGAGGCCGCCGAGCCAGGCCAGGTCGTCCGACTCGTAGAGCGCGATGCCGTCCTCGCGGGACAGCCGCTCACCGGCCCGGACCTTAGCCTCCAGCTCGCGCTTGAAGCCCACATCGGTGATGGATGCGGTCATGCGGCGGCCTCCCATTGATCTCCGTACACAGCTCCACCACGTTACTCCCCCACCCTCCGGGCGAGGGGACCCCCATGGCGCTCCGCGCCCCGACTACTCGGGCAGTTCGCCGACCCGGTTCTCCCACTTGGTGGAGAGCACGATCGTCGTCCGGGTGCGCGAGACGCCCTTGGTGGAGCCGAGGCGGCGGATGGTCTTCTCCAGGCCGTCGACGTCCGAGGCGCGGATCTTGAGCATGTACGAGTCGTCGCCCGCGATGAACCAGCAGTCCTCGATCTCCTCCAGGTCGCGCAGCCGTCGGGCGACGTCTTCGTGGTCGGCGGCGTCGGAGAGCGAGATGCCGATGAGGGCGGTCACGCCGAGGCCGAGCGAGGCGGCGTCGACGGTGGCGCGGTAGCCGGTGATCACCCCGGCCGCCTCAAGACGGTTGATGCGGTCGGTGACGCTGGGCCCGGAGAGACCGACGAGCCGGCCGAGCTCGGCGTACGAGGCCCTGCCGTTCTCCCGCAGAGCCTGGATGAGCTGCCTGTCCACGGCGTCCATATGCCTGAAGCCTTCCATTGTTCAGCAATACCGCGAGTTTAGGTGTAGAATCTAAGGTACACAGGGTCGACACCCTGCGAATCATTTAGCTGCTTGCATCATTTTCCAGCAGATCAAAGACGATCTTTCAGGAGTGTTGACACCGTGTACACGATCGAGATGGCCTACGCCCGTATGCGCGAGCTTCAGGACCTGGCCAACCGCTCGCGTGCCCACCAGCCCACCGCGACGAAGCGCCGCGCCCTGAAGCGCGCCGCCAAGAAGCGCTAACCGGAAGGGCGGGAGCCTCCTCCCAGCTCTCCCTCCCAACGGCGGTACAAGCTGTGCGGCACACCCGCCGCGTCCAGCACCCGCCCCGCGACGAAGTCCACCAGATCCTGGATGTGTGTCGCCCCCGCGTAGAACGCCGGAGAGGCGGGCAGCACCACGGCGCCCGCCTCGTCCAGCGTCACCAGGTGCTTGAGCGTCTGCCCGTTCAGCGGCGTCTCCCGCACCGCGACCACCAGCCGGCGCCGCTCCTTGAGCGTCACGCTCGCGGCCCGCTGCAACAGGTCCTTCGAAAGCCCCAGCGCCACCCCGGCCACACAGGCCGTGCTGGCGGGCACGATCAGCATCCCCTTCACCGGATACGACCCGGACGACGGCCCGGCGCCGAGATCCCCGGCGCTCCAGTGCCGTACGCCGTCGAGGCGGACATCGTCCACCTCGAAGGTCCCGGGCTTCCCGTCCGCCCCCCGCGCCAGCCACTTGGCGAGGTCCTCGCGCCAGTGCGCGTCACGGAAGGCGATCCCCGTCTCGTCGAGCAGCGTCAGCCGCGAGGCCCGCGAGACCACCAGGTCCACGCTCTCGCCCGCGTCCAGCAACCCCCGCAGCACGGCCGCCGCGTACGGCGTCCCGGACGCGCCGGAGACCCCGACGACCCAGGGCGTGCGCCGCTGCCACGCCTCTCGCTGACTGTGTACGTTCACCTGCTCCACGTGTCCGAGCCTATCCGGCCACCCGGGGGCGGGAACGGTCACGCCGAGAGCCCGCGCACCAGCAGGTCGAGGAGCGCGCAGACGAAGAGCGAGATCCCGATGAACCCGTTCGTGGTGAAGAACGCCCGGTCGAGGCGCGACAGGTCGTGCGGCTTGACGATCGTGTGCTCGTAGACGAACGCCACCGCCACGACCACGAGCCCGGTCCAGAAGAACGCCCCGGCGTCGGTGGCCAGCGCGTACCAGACGAGGAGCGCCGTGGTGACGACGTGACAGGCGCGCGCCCCGTACAGCGCGGCCGGGACGCCGAAGCGGGCCGGCACCGACTTCACGCCGTGGGCGCGGTCGGCCTGGACGTCCTGGCTGCCGAAGATCAGGTCGAACCCGCCGATCCACACGCCGACGGCGAGCCCCAGGATCACCGCGTCCCCGGACCACTCGCCGGTGACGGCGAGCCAGGCGCCGACCGGCCCCATCGCCTGTGCGAGACCGAGGATCGCGTGCGGGAAGTCGGTGAACCGCTTGCCGTACGGATAGACGACCATCGGGATCACGGCGATCGGCGCCAGCGCCAGACACAGCGGGTTGAGCAGGGCGGCCGCGCCGAGGAAGACGACGACGGCGACGAGCGCGCCGGTCCAGGCCGAGCGCACGGTCACCGCGCCGGTGACCAGCTCGCGGGAGGCCGTACGGGGATTGCGGGCGTCGATCTCGCGGTCGATGATCCGGTTGCAGGCCATCGCGAACGTCCGCAGCCCCACCATGGCGACGGTGACCAGGAGCAGCTTGCCCCAGTGGATGTCCTCGTCCAGCTGGAACATCGCGGTGAGGGCGGCGATGTAGGCGAAGGGCAGCGCGAAGACCGAGTGCTCGATCATGACCAGGCGCAGGAAGGCCGGAACACCCCCGCGTCGGCGGGGACCATGCTTCGCGCTGCCGTCCCCGAGAATGGCCTCACTGCTCACAGCCCGTATTCCTTCCAGCGCTTTGTCACCCGTTCGGCCGTATCCGGATCCGGCTCGACCATGTGCGGCCAGCCGCCGTCCCGGGTGTAGCCCTCCTCGGGCCACTTCGCGGTCGCGTCGATCCCCGCCTTGCCGCCCCAGAACTGCTGGTACGAGGCGTGGTCGAGGTGGTCGACCGGCCCCTCGACGACGGTCAGGTCACGGGCGTAGTCGGTGTTGCCGAGGGCCCGCCAGGACACCTCGTGCAGGTTGTGCACATCGCAGTCGGCGTCGACGACCACGATGAGCTTGGTGAGCGACATCATGTGCGCTCCCCAGATCGCGTGCATCACCTTCTGCGCGTGCTTGGGGTACTTCTTCTCGATCGAGACGATCGCGCAGTTGTGGAAGCCGCCCGACTCCGGCAGGTGGTAGTCCACGATGTCCGGCACGATCACCTTGAGGAGCGGCAGGAAGAACCGTTCGGTGGCGCGGCCCAGCGGCCCGTCCTCGGTGGGCGGGCGCCCCACGACGATGGACTGGAGCAGC
This sequence comes from Streptomyces sp. NPDC059994, assembly GCF_042737755.1. Taxonomy (NCBI): domain Bacteria; kingdom Bacillati; phylum Actinomycetota; class Actinomycetes; order Kitasatosporales; family Streptomycetaceae; genus Streptomyces; species Streptomyces sp. NPDC059994. Next base: position 59,842 of record NZ_JBHWUR010000028.1, on the reverse strand, counting down.
GGGCGCCGGCGCATGGTCACACAGTCGATGGTGAGCGCCGGGAACGGCTCCTGCGGCGTGTAGAAGCCGGTGTGGTCCCCGAACGGCCCCTCGGGCAGCATCTCGCCGGGCTCCAGCCATCCCTCGATGACGACCTCGGCGTGCGCCGGGACCTGGAGCGGCACGGTCTTGCAGTCGACCATCTCGACGCGCTTGCCCTGGATGAACCCGGCGAGCATGTACTCGTCCATGTCGCCGGGGAGCGGCGCGGTGGAGGCGTATGTGACGGCGGGCGGGCACCCGAAGGCGATCGCGACGGGCAGCCGCTCGCCCTTCCTGGCCGCCACGGCGTAGTGGTTGCGGCTGTCCTTGTGGATCTGCCAGTGCATGCCGATGGTGCGCTTGTCGTGGCGCTGGAGCCGGTAGAGCCCGAGGTTGCGCACGCCGGTCTCGGGGTGCTTGGTGTGGGTGAGCCCCAGGTTGAAGAAGGACCCGCCGTCCTTGGGCCAGGTGAACAGCGCGGGCAGCTGCTCCAGGTCGACGTCGTCGCCGGTGAGGACGACCTCCTGGACCGGGGCGTCCTTCACCTTCTTCGGCGGGACGTGGACCATCGAGCCGAGCTTGCCGAAGGCCTCGCGCACGCCGACGAAGCCGTGCGGGAGCTCGGGCTTGAGCAGCCCGCCGATCTTCTCGCTGATCTCCTCGTACGACTTGAGGCCGAGGGCCTTGAGGAGCCGCCGGTCGGTGCCGTAGACGTTCATGGCCAGGGGCATGGCGGCGCCCTTGACGTTCTCGAAGAGGAGCGCGGGGCCGCCGGCCTTGTTGACGCGGTCGACGATCTCCCCGACCTCCAGGTACGGGTCGACTTCGGCCTTGATACGGATGAGGTCGCCCTCGCGCTCCAGCGCCCGGAGGAGCGAGCGAAGATCGTCGTAAGCCATGGGGTCAAGTATCGGGCACCGGTTACCCTGGGCCCGTCACCGGGGCTGCCGGACGCCCCGCCGCCGTTCCCTGGGGGGACCACCCGAACATGCTCAGGTATCTGCCGTTCCTGCTGGTCCTGGCGCTGTGGATCTACGCGTTCATCGACTGTCTGAACACCCCGGAGGAAGAGGTCCGCGGCCTCCCCAAGGTGGTGTGGGTCATCGTCATCCTGCTCTTCGGCGAGGTGCTGGTCGGCCCGGTCGCCTGGCTCTTCGCGGGCCGCCCGCGCCGTGCGGCGCCGGGCCCCGCGTGGACGGCTCCGGACGACAACCCGGAGTTCCTGGCGAGCCTGAACCGGCCCAAGGACGAGGACCCCGAGCACTGAGCCCGCGTACCGCCGGCTAGCCGCTCGCGTAAGCGTTCCGCAGTTCCAGCCACTGCCCCGGCGACCACGTCGACCAGTCCTTCGGGCGGCCCTCCAGGGCGTCCGCGAGGAAGTCGAAGTGGTTGTGCCAGCCCGCCAGGCAGTCCAGACGCAGCGCGTCGTCGCCGGGGAACTCGTTGGTGAAGCGCAGCACCGTCGCCGAAGGGCCCGCGGGCTCCAGATGGAACCGGATACGGCCGTGCAGGTCCACCGTGTACTCGGCGACCCGGTCGGGATCCCAGGCCGTGACGTGGCCGGAATGAATACCTTCGGGCCCCGCGTTCAGCCACCTCAGGGTCACCGCGCCGCCGAGCCGGGGCTCCAGCACATCGGCCGCGCAGAGCCACCCGGGCAGGCCCTCGGGGGTGGCCACGGCCGCCCAGACCCGCTCCTGCGGGTGGGGCAGACGAAGCTCGTAGCGGAGGAACCAGGCGCCGTCGTGGGTCTCACTGGTGCCATGAGGGATCACATCCGTCATGGCACCAGTGTCACCCGAACGGGCGCGCGGCGCTCGTGCACGCCGTGGTGCGTGCGGGACTACACGCCCGCGTACGAGTGCTTGCCGTTCACGAAGATGTTGACGCCGTAGTAGTTGAAGAGCCAGCAACCGAAGGCCAGCAGCGCCAGCGTCGCGGCCTTGCGGCCCTTCCAGCCCGCCGTGGCGCGCGCGTGCAGGTAGCAGGCGTACGCGACCCACGTGATGAAGGACCAGACCTCCTTGGGGTCCCAGCCCCAGTAGCGGCCCCACGCGTCGCCGGCCCAGATCGCGCCCGCGATGATCGTGAACGTCCAGAGCGGGAAGACCGCCGCGTTGACCCGGTAGGCGAACTTGTCCAGGGAGGCGGCGGCCGGCAGCCGCTCCAGGACCGAGGTGGCGAAGTTGCCCGGCTTGCCGCCCTCCGCGAGCTTCGCCTCGTAGCGGTCCCGGAAGAGGTAGAGCACCGTGGCGACGGCACCCACGTAGAAGACCGCGCCGCAGAAGATCGCGGTGGAGACGTGGATCCACAGCCAGTACGAGTGCAGGGCGGGAACCAACTGGTCGCTGGCGGTGTACAGGACGGTGACAGCGAGGCCGAGGTCGAGGAGGACCGAGGTGACCAGCGGAAGGCCCAGCCAGCGCGCGTTCTTCTTCAGCGCGAGGAGCGTGACGTACACACCGACGGCGACGGTGGAGAAGGTGAGGTTGAACTCGTACATGTTGCCCCACGGCGCCCGCTGCACGGACAGCGCGCGGGTGAGCACACCGGAGGCCTCGACGAGGAACGCGAGGACGGTGAAGGACACGGCGATACGGCCGTAGAGGTCGCCCTTCACATCGCCTGCGGCGGCGCCCGGCCCGTCCGGTACGTCACGGTTGCCTGCCGCGGAGCGGGTGACGACCTTGGGCCGTTCCAGTACGGCGGTTCCGCCGCCCTTCTTGGCGACCCGCACCTTCACCGTGCCCGCACCGTCCTGCTGCGCGGCGTCCGCGGTGAGCGCGGCCGCGGTGCGGGCGACCTTGCTGCGGCTGCCGAGGATCCACTCCGCCATGTGCGCGAAGAAGGCCAGCAGATAGACCGCCATCGCCGAATAGATCAGGTAGTTACTGGTGTGCGCCAGGCTCTCGTTGGTTGTGGCGGCGAGGATCACTTCTCGGCCCCTTCAGCTTCGGCAGGTTCTGCCACCTGGTCCGTGGCGGGCTCAGGTGCGGGATCAGGCGCGGTCGGCGCCTCTGGAATGAGCGTGACCGCGAGATCGGCCAGCTCCTCGGGGAGCTTCGCGGACTCGCTCCGCCCAAGCCCCGCCATCTCGACGACGGTGACGCCGTCCTTGCCGGGCACGGCGCGGACCCACACCCGGCGCCGCTGGATGAACAGCGATCCGGCCAGGCCCGCGATCGCCAGGACCGAGCCGGTCAGGGCGAGGTTGTTGCCCGGCTGCTGGGAGATCTGGAAGCTCGCCCACTGCTTGATGTCCTTGTCGAAGGTGATCGACCCGGCACCCTCGGGAAGGGCCAGCGTCTCGCCGGGCAGCAGGGTCTTCTTGAGGACCTTGCCCTGGTCGTCCTTGAACGGCTTCATCTTGTCGGTGTCGAGCTGGTACACGTTCTGCGGCAGCCCCGAGTTGACCCCGAGGCTTCCGTGGTACGCGCCGACGTTGAGGACGGGGAAGTCCAGCGCCGGGAACTGGGAGAACATCGTCCCGTTGCCCTTGCCGCCGTAGGTCGGCACGAAGAACGCGGCGAAGCCCAGCTGGTCCCACTTGCCCTTGGCGTCGGTGTAGCCGTCGTACACCTTGATCGCGCCGCTGGAGGAGATGTTGTTGTCGATGGGCAGCAGCGGCACCGCGCCGTGGAAGACGACCTTGCCGCGGCCGTCCTTGACGGTGACGGTCGGCGCATAGCCGTGGGCCAGGAGGTAGACCTTGGAGCCGTCGACCACGAGCGGCTTGTTGACCTCGATGGCCTTCTTATGCGGCTTGCCGTCGGCGCCCTCGGAGTAGGTGACGTGCGCCACGAACTCGCGGGCGGTGCCGAGGTTGGGCCCGCTGCGCTCGTACGTGGCGTCGAAGCGGTCCAGAGTGAAGCTGAACGGCGCGAGGTCGTCCGTCTTGAACATCGAGCCGGACTTGAAGTCGTCGTACTGGGTGAGGGTGTTGGAGAACCCGTCGCCCTGGACGATCAGCTTGCCGCCCTCGGACTTGAAGAGCTGGCCGACGGCGAACGCCACCAGGATCAGGATCAGCGAGACATGGAAGATCAGGTTCCCGGCCTCGCGGAGGTAGCCCTTCTCCGCGGCGACCGCGTCCCCGACGACATGCGTACGGAAGCGGCGCTTCTTCAGCATCGCCGCGGCGGCCGCGCGCACCTGCTCGGGCTCGGCCTCGGTGCGCCACGTGGTGTACGCGGGCAGCCGGGTCAGCATCCGGGGCGCGCCCGGCGGACGGCCGCGCAGCTGTCCGACGAACTGCCAGGTGCGCGGGACGATGCAGCCGATGAGCGAGACGAACAGCAGGATGTAGATCGCGGAGAACCACACCGAGCTGTACACGTGGAACATGCCGAGCTTCTCGTAGAGCGGCGAGATCGTGTCGTGCCGCTTCTGGAAGTCGGCGACCTTCAGCTCGTCCACATTGGTCTGCGGGATCAGCGAGCCGGGGATCGAGCCGAGGGAGAGCAGCAGCAGCAGGACGAGGGCGACCCGCATCGAGGTCAGCTGGCGCCAGAACCAGCGCACCCAGCCGAGCACGCCGATGCCGACGGGTCCGTTCGACAGGTCCTCGGCCGGGGCCGTGGAGAGCTGCGACCCGGCCGCGCCGAGGTCCCGCTCGTCGGCGGCCCGCTGCTGGGCACCTGCCTCGGCCGGTTCCCCCGCCGGTGACTCCGTCGCCTTGCGCGGCGCCTCTTCCGGGGCCGCTTCGGTCTTGCTCATGTTCAGACACCCACCTGGAAGCCGTTGGACCACACCTGCACCTGCTGGATGAGCTCCGCCCAGGCCCCGGTGAGCAGCAGCAGACCGGTCGCGATCATCATCACGCCTCCGGTGCGCATCACCCACGCATAGTGCCGCTTCACCCAGCCGAAGGCGCCGAGGGCCTTGCGGAAGGCGACCGCCGCCAGCACGAACGGCAGTCCGAGACCGACGCAGTAGGCGACCGTCAGTATGGCTCCGCGGCCGGCGCTCGCCTGGTCCATGGCCAGCACGTTCACCGAGGTGAGCGTCGGCCCCAGGCACGGCGTCCAGCCGACGCCGAAGAGGGCGCCCAGTATCGGCGCCCCCGCGAGCCCGGTCACCGGCCGCTTGTGGAACCGGAACTCGCGCTGTGTGAGCCAGGGCATCAGGCCCATGAAGAAGACGCCCATCAGGATCATCAGCACGCCGAGGATCTTGGAGAGCGTGCCGTTGTGGTCCTGGAGCGTCTGGCCGAAGAAGCCGAAGAGGGCCCCGCCGGAGACGAAGACGGCGGTGAACCCGAGGACGAACAGACTCGCCCCGGCGACCATCCGGCCACGCTTGGCCTCGGCGAGATCGGTGCCGGTGACCCCCGTCACGTAACTGAGGTAGCCGGGCACCAGCGGCAGGACGCAGGGCGAGAAGAACGAGATCAGCCCGCCGAGCACGGCCACCGGCAGGGCGACGAGCAGGGCCCCGCTCAGGACCGTGTCGTTCACTCCGGGCGTCGCCTGGGCGGCGAGTGTGGACTGGGCGGCGAGTACGGTCAGGGACGCGTCCACGAAATCACTTCTCCGCGATCAGCGGGTCGATCATCTCGTGGAGCTTCTTGTCGTCGAGCGCCATCAGCGCCCGGGCCGCGATCTTTCCGTCCTTGTCGAGCACGATCGTCGACGGAATGGCCTGCGGATTCAGGCTTCCCTTCGGGAAGCGGAGAATGAGCTTGCCGATCGGGTCGTACAGACTCGGATAGTCCGCGTCGAATTGCTTCTCGAACGCGACGGCCGGGCCCTTGTCGGTGTCGCGGGTGTTGATTCCCACGAACTCGACGCCCTTCGAGCGGGTTTCCTTGGCGACCTTGCTGAGATAGGGCGCCTCGGCCCGGCAGGGCGCGCACCACGAGCCCCACACATTCAGCACGACGACCTTGCCCTTGAGATCGGCGACGTCGAACTGCTTGCCGTCGACGGTCTCGCCGGAGAGCTTGGGCGCGGCGTGCCGGCCGCTCTTGGCGACGGTGGAGATGCCGCCGGTGCCGGTGACGAACTTGGTGTCGCCCGAGCCGCCGGACGTGCCACCGGAGCCGCACGACGTGAGGGTCAGCGCACCGGCGGCCGCGACTGCCGTGACCAGCAGGAAGGCGCGGCGACGGGGAAGGGCAGGGCTCACGGACATGTGAAAAGTTTCGCATGACCGTTTGGGGGATCTTGGGCACCCCCCTGAGTGCCCGTAAAGACCCTTGTCAAGACCGCCTAAAGAGCCGCGCCGCCCGCTGCTCACGCCTGCTGGAGGAACGCGTTCCAGCCACCGGCGGGCTTCTGGCCGACCCCCAGCGTACGCAGCTTCGCCAGCACCTTCGGGTCCTGGACGTCGAGCCAGTCGCAGTACTGCCGGAAGGAGACCAGGCGGACGTCCTTCTTGCCCGCCATCCCCTTCAGTGCCTCCTCGACGGCGTCCATGTAGATGCCGCCGTTCCACTGCTCGAAGTGGTTGCCTATGTAGAACGGCGCGCGATTCGACTCGTACGCACGCGAGAATCCCTTGAGATACGCCTGGGTGGCCTGCTTGCGCCAGCCCGGGTAGTTCGCCGGCGGCGCCTTGGTCGAATTCTTCGACTGGTTGGCGAGGATGTTGTAGTCCATCGAGAGGACCTCGAAGGAGTGCCCGGGGAAGGGGATCGCCTGGAGCGGGAGGTCCCACAGGCCGTGGCGCTTGACCGGCCAGACCTGGGTGCCGCCGGGCGAGGAGGCGTCGTAGCGCCAGCCGAGCTTCTTCGCGGTCGGCAGCAGGTTGTCCTGGCCGCGCAGACACGGGGTGCGGGCGCCCACCAGCTCGCGCTTGTAGTCGAACGGGAGCGGGTCCTCGTCGGTCCAGCCGGTGTTGGTCTTCCAGTTGGTCACGAACGACATCGCCTGGTCGATCTCGCTCTGCCACTGGGCCGGGGTCCACTTGGCGACGTCGCCGTGGCCGGAGCAGAAGTGCCCGTTGAAGTGCGTGCCTATCTCGTGGCCCTCGTTCCAGGCCCGGCGCACATTGGTGAGGGTCGCCTTGACGTGGTCGTCGGTGAGGTAGTCGATGTCGGAGGCGCCGACCTTGTTGTTCGGCGGGTGGTAGAGCCGCTTCTTCGACTCGGGCAGCAGATACAGCCCGGAGAGGAAGAAGGTCATCGAGGCGCCGTGGTTCTTGGCGAGGTCCAGGAAGCGCGGGAAGAGGCCGTTGCCGACCTCACCGGCGCCGTCCCAGGAGAAGACCACGAACTGCGGCGGGGTCTGGCCGGGTTCGAGGGGGACGGGCTTGGGGGGCTGGTGCGGCTGCTTGCCGGTGTCGGCGGTGGAGCCGTCGCCGATGAGCTTGGCGTCCGCCTTCTTGCCGGAGCCCTGGGCGCCCTTGCCGTTGCCGTCGCCGGTACCGGCCTTGCCGCCGCCCGAGTCGTCGCCGCCGCATCCGGCCACACCGACCGCCGCGGCGGCCCCGAGTCCCAGTCCGAGCATTCCCCTTCGACTGATCCCACGCATACCGTTCGTCCCCATCGCATCGTCGTCCCCGGTGTCCACACCGGCCACAGCCCTGTGGACATCAGATGAGATGCCTATGCGCCCGCGATGGTTCCCTACAGTCGCACAAATCTTCGCAAATCGTACGGGTCGTCAGTCTTGTTGTACGCAGGGCGACGAGCCAGTCGCCGTTCCCCGCGCCCGACGGGGCGCGGGGCTGCGACACCGTGCGGCTCCGCCGCGATGGGGGCCCCCTGTTCGAGCGAGGCCGAGAACGTGGGGGAGCGACCAGCCCCCACCGGTCCGCGGACAGCGCACTCCGCTCAAAGCGAAGCGCTCACGCGCCGAAGGCCTTCGTCTTCCCCTTCACCGGCTTGGCCCCGGCCAGCAGGTGCGACGGGACCAGATCGCGGGCCGGCTCGCTGTAGCCCACCGAGACGATCTTGTCGCCCCGGTACGTGAACGACGTCAGCGAGGCGAGCGTGCACTGCCGCTTGCGCGGGTCGTGCCACAGCCGCCGCCGCTCCACGAAGGAGCGCACGGTCCAGATCGGCAGCTGGTGGCTGACCAGGACCGCCTCGTGGCCGCGGGCCGCGTCGCGCGCCGCGTCGAGGGCGCCCATCATCCGTACGACCTGCTCGACGTACGGCTCGCCCCAGGACGGGCGGAACGGGTTGGTGAGGTGCTTCCAGTTGGCGGGCTTGCGCAGGGCGCCGTCGCCGACGCCGAACGTCTTGCCCTCGAAGACGTTGCCCGCCTCGATCAGCCGCGCGTCGGTGCCGAGGTCAAGCCCGAGCGCCTTGGCGATCGGGGTGGCCGTCTCCTGGGCGCGCTCCAGCGGGGACGCCACCACATGCGTGATGTCGCGGCCCGCCAGGTGCTCGGCGACCCGGTCGGCCATCTGCCGGCCGAGCTCGGAGAGGTGGTAGCCGGAGCGGCGCCCGTAGAGCACGCCGTCCGGGTTGTGGACCTCGCCGTGCCGCATCAGATGGACGACGGTGAGGTCTTCGGGGTTGTGGCTCATGCGGTGGCCTCCACTGCGGCACGGGCGGCGGCGGGCAGCGCGGCCGCGACGCGCTCGATCGCGCGCTCGTCGTGGGCGGTCGAGACGAACCAGGACTCGAAGGCGGACGGCGGCAGGTAGACGCCGTTCGCCAGCATCGCGTGGAAGAAGGCGGTGAAGCGGAATGCTTCCTGCTTCTTCGCGTCCTCGTAGTCGCGCACCTCGTCGGGGGTGAAGAAGACGGAGAACATGTTGCTCGCCGTCTGGAGCCGGTGGGCGACGCCCTCCTTGGTGAGCGCGGCCGTCACGAGCGACTGGATCTCGCTCGACACCGCGTCGACCTTGGCGTACGCGGCGTCGTCGAGCAGCCGCAGCTGGGCCAGGCCCGCGGCGGTGGCGACCGGGTTCCCGGAGAGGGTGCCCGCCTGGTAGACGGGTCCGGCCGGGGCGAGGTGGGCCATCACGTCGGCGCGGCCACCGAAGGCCGCGGCCGGGAAGCCGCCGCCCATGACCTTGCCGAAGGTCATGAGATCGGGCTTGACCCCGTCGACGCCGTACCAGCCGGCCTTCGACGTCCGGAAGCCCGTCATGACCTCGTCGGAGATGAACAGCGCGCCGTTCTTGGCACAGGCCGCCTTCAGACCGGCGTTGAAGCCGTCCGCCGGTGGCACGACGCCCATGTTGCCGGGCGAGGCCTCGGTGATCACACAGGCGATCTCGCCCGGGTGGGCGTGGAAGGCCGCGTGGACCGCGTCCAGATCGTTGTACGGGAGCACGATCGTGTCGCCGGCCTGGGCGCCGGTGACACCCGGGGTGTCCGGCAGCCCGAACGTGGCCACGCCGGAACCGGCGGCGGCGAGCAGCGCGTCGACATGACCGTGGTAGCAACCGGCGAACTTGATCACCTTGGCGCGGCCGGTGAAGCCGCGGGCGAGCCGGATCGCGGACATGGTCGCCTCGGTGCCGGAGGACACCAGACGGACCTGCTCGACGGGCTCGATCCGGGCGACGATCTCCTCGGCGAGCGCCACCTCGCCCTCACCGGGCGTACCGAAGGAGGTGCCGCGCGCGACGGCCTCCTGCACGGCGGCGATCACGTCCGGGTGCGAGTGCCCGAGGATCATCGGACCCCAGGAACACACCAGGTCGACGTACTCGCGCCCGTCGGCGTCGGTCAGATAGGGCCCCGCACCGGACACCATGAACCGGGGCGTACCGCCCACGGCGCGGAAGGCACGGACGGGGGAGTTCACGCCGCCGGGCGTCACGAGGGACGCGCGGTCGAATAGCGTCTGCGAAACTGGGGCGTCGTATTCGTACGGATAGCTCACACAGGCCATGGTGGCAGAGGCCCGGACGTTCTTGCGGACAGGTGTTTCACCGCACCCCGGTGGGGGAGGTCACTGACACGATGATCGGGTTGCGCGGCGGGGGTCGCGCCGTCTACAAAGCAGTCGGGCTACAAGCAATCGGGTGAAAGATATGCATCGCGGTGGCGGACTGGGCGAGGGGACCGATGACCGGGGTCCCGAACGCGCCCGTCGGCGGGGACGGCACCGGCGCGACGCGGAAGAACGGATCGAACGGATCGACCGCGTCACGGGTCCGGGAAACGGGAGTGGCCGAGTGGGGGTGACCTACAAGTACTTCGGCGCGCCCGATGGAGCCACCGCGGCCCGGGTGCCGATCTCGATGCGCCCCGAGGAGCTCGGCGGCGACGAGCTGGGCATGGGCGGCATGTTCACCAAGATCAAGCCGGAGACGGTGGCCGCGATGGTCCTCACCGGCATCCAGGGCATACCGCTGCACAAGGTCCCCCCGCTGGAGCTGGTCGTCCTCCACCCCGACTACGCGGTGGTGAAGCTCCCGATGACGGTCGTGGACCCGCTGCGCGGCGTCGGCGAGGAGACGGTGGGCGCGGCGGCCTTCATCTGGTCCACGGTCCCCGACCGCGGCGGCCCGCGCGACGCGTTCAACGTCTACCAGCTGCTGCACGAGTGGCAGGACTTCTCCGTGCGGCTGCATGAGGCTGGGCATCAGCCTTATTGCTTGGTGTGGCCGTAAGCCGGTAAGCCGACAGGCCGGGCCCGGGCGCGGGGCGCTCAGGTGCTGCCGATGCGGCTGTCGAAGCCTGCCCCTCGCCTGGTCCGGGGACGCCCAGGCTCAGGGCGTGCCCGCGGTGGTGGGCGGCTTCGCCGCGCGGGAAGAGGCGGCCCGAAGGGTACGCGCGCGGTCGCGGCCCACAAGGAGTGGATCCCCGGTAACCAGCCCCGCACTCCCCTGGAGCTTCCTCCGTCGGCATCGCACCTGCGACGTAGATACGCCCAAAACATCTGTATGTGCGGCCTGATCTGGCATATCTTGTGGCACATGCAGTCCTACACGATCGGCCAGGCCGCCCGTCTGCTCGGAGTCAGTCCCGACACCGCCCGCCGCTGGGCGGACGCGGGTCGCGTCGCCACGCACCGCGACGACAGCGGCCGCCGGCTCATCGACGGCCGCGACCTGGCCGCGTTCTCCGTGGAGGTCGCCCAGAGCGGCACCGGCGAGGACGACGTCTCGTACACCTCCGCCCGTAACGCCTTCCCGGGCATCGTCACCGCCGTGAAGCTCGGCGATGTCGCCGCCCAGGTCGAGATCCAGGCCGGTCCTCACCGGCTGGTCTCGCTGCTCACCCGGGAGGCCGTCGAGGAGCTGGGGCTCGAAGTCGGCATGCAGGCCACCGCCCGCGTGAAGGCGACCAGCGTGCACATCGACCGCGCTTAGACACGTCGACCGCGCTTGGACACGCCCGCTCAGGACATCCCGTACGTCCCCGTAGTACGTCCTCGTTCCAGCGGCGTCGCCGTCACCGGCGCGGCTCAGCACCCAAGGAGCACCGTCCCCATGGCCCCCTTCCTCACCCGGCGCCGCGCCGCGGCCGCCGTCGTCACCGCCGCCCTGCTCGTCCCCCTCGCCGCCTGCGGCAAGGACGACGACGACGGCGGCAAGAAGAGCGACGCGGGCTCCGACAGGAGCTCCACCGCCGCGCCTGCGGCGAAGCTCACGGTTCTCGCCGCCGCCTCGCTCACGGATGTCTTCAAGACGGCGGGCGCCGCGTACGAGAAGGAGCACCCGGGCACCAGGGTGACGTTCTCCTTCGCCGGGTCACAGGAGCTCGCCGCCCAGGTCAAGCAGGGGGCCCCCGCCGACGCCCTGGTCACCGCCGATACCAAGACCATGGACGGCCTCAAGTCGGACACCGGCGCCGCGACCGTCATCGCCGGGAACCGGCTCGTCATCGCGACCGGCAAGGGCAACCCGAAGAAGATCGGCGCGCTCAAGGACCTGGCCGACACCAAGCTGAAGGTCGTGCTCGCCGCGCCCGAGGTGCCGGTCGGCCGCTACAGCAAGAAGGTCCTGGACGCGCAGAAGATCACGGTCAGGCCGGTCTCGCAGGAGCCGAACGTACGGGCCGTCCTCACCAAGGTCGAGCTCGGCGAGGCGGACGCGGGCATCGTCTACAAGACCGACGCCGCCACCGCCACCGGCAAGGTCGACGCCGTGGAGATCCCGGACGCGCAGAACGCGGTGGCCCAGTACCCGGCCGCCACCCTGAAGGCCTCCAAGAACGCCGACGCGGCGGCCGCGTTCGTACAGTGGCTCAGCAGCCCCGAGGCGCAGAAGATCCTCCAGGACGCGGGCTTCCAGAAGCCGTAACTCTCATGCCGGAGCCGCCCCTTCCGTACAGGGGGCGAAACGGGCGGCCCCGGCCCCGCACCGCCCCAAGAAGCCGCAGGAAGCCGCAGGAAGCCGCAGGAAGCCGCGATGATGAACAGCAGCCGATCGCACCGCTGGAGCAGGGGCGCCCGCTCCAGCGGCCTGCGCGCCCCCGTCACCCTGCTGGTGCCCGCGCTGCTCGCCGTGGCGTTCCTGCTGATGCCGCTCGTCGGCATCCTGGCCCGCACCTCCTGGGGCGACCTCGGTACGCATCTGACCAGCCCGGGCGTCACCGAGGCGCTGAAACTGTCCCTCCTCGTCTCGTTCTGGGCGCTCGGCCTGTCCCTCGTGCTGGGAGTGCCGCTGGCGTGGCTCCTCGCGCGCGTGGACTTCCCCGGCAAGGCGCTGGTGCGCTCGCTCGTGCTGCTGCCGATGGTGCTGCCGCCGACCGTCGGCGGTGTGGCGCTGCTGCTCGGCTTCGGGCGGCGCGGGCTGCTCGGGCCGTGGCTGGAGGACACCTTCGGCATCACGCTGCCCTTCCACACCTCCGGCGCGGTCGTCGCCGCCACCTTCGTGGCCATGCCGTTCCTGGTGATCAGCCTGGAGGGCGCGCTCGGCGGGCTGCGCCCCCGCTACGAGGAGACCGCGGCCTCGCTCGGCGCCTCCCCGTTCCGGGTGTTCCTGACCGTCACGCTGCCGATGGTCGCACCCGGCCTCGCCGCCGGGGCCGCGCTGACGTGGGCGCGCGCGCTGGGCGAGTTCGGCGCCACGATCACCTTCGCGGGCAACCTCCCGGGTACCACCCAGACCCTCCCCCTCCAGGTCTATCTGCTGCTCCAGAACTCCCCCGAGGCCGCCACCTCCGTCTCCCTGCTGCTGCTCGCCATCGCGATGGCGGTCCTGGTCGCCCTGCGCGGCCGCTGGACGGGGGGCGGGACGCGTTCCGTATCCGTACTGCGTACGCAGGAGAGCCTCGGTACGGAGGAGAGCTTCGGTACGGAGGAGAGCCGCGCGTACGAGTCCGACCAGCCCAAGCCCACCGACGCCCCGAAATCCCCCTCCCCCGCCGGGCGCTGGGCGCTCCACGCCGAGGTCAGCGGGTTCACCGAGCTGACCCTGGACGCCGCGCCCGGCACCACCATCGCCGTCGTCGGCGAGAACGGCGCGGGCAAGACCACGCTCCTGCGCGCCCTGCTCGGCCTCACCCCACGCGCGCGTGCCGGACTGCGCCTGGGCGACCTGGACGTCACCGGCCTCCCGCCGCACCGGCGCGGGGTCGCCTGGGTGCCGCAGGACGGCGCGCTGTTCCCGCACATGACGGCGCTCGCCAACACGGCGTACGGGCTGCGCGCCCAGGGTGTCGCGCGCGCCGAGGCCCGGCGGGAGGCGCAGGCGTGGCTGGACCGGCTCGGCGTGGGCCGCCTCGCCCACCGCAGGCCCGGCCAGCTCTCCGGCGGCCAGGCCCAGCGGGTCGCGCTGGCCCGGGCGCTCGCGGCCCGGCCCCGGCTGCTCCTGCTCGACGAGCCGCTGGCGGCCCTCGACCAGACGACCCGCGCCCGCGTCCGCCACACCCTGCGCACCCACCTCGACGGCTTCGGCGGGGTCTGCCTGATCGTCACGCACGACCCGGTCGAGGCGGTGTCGCTGGCGGACCGCGTCCTCGTGCTCGACGGCGGCCGGGCCCTCCAGGACGCCCCGCCCGCCGAGGTGACCCGCCACCCGCGCTCCCCGTGGGTGGCCCGGATGCTGGGCCGCAACGCCTGGCCGGGCGAGGCCGACGCGGACGGGCTCGCGCTGCCCGGTGGGGGCCGGATCGTCGCGGCCGAGCAACTGCCCGCCGGCAGCAGCGCGTTGGCGATCATCGCGCCGGAGTCGGTCGCGGTCCACCGCGAACGCCCCGGCGGCAGCCCCCGCAACACCTGGCCCGGTACGGTCCGCGAGATCACCGCGACCGGCAGTCGGCTGCGCGTCCTGATCGGCTCGCCGGACGCCCCTGACCTGGTCGCGGAGATCACCCCGGAGGCGGCGGCCGAGCTGCGGCTGGCGGAGGGCGTGGCGGTCTGGTCGAGCGTGAAGGCGACGGAGGTCACGCTCGTACCGCTGTAGAGCGGGGGCGGTGTAGAGCGGGGGCGGTGCGGGGCGGGGGCGGTGCGGGGCGGGGGCGGTGCGGGGCGGCCGGCCGAGGGCAGGGCCCGGTGTCAGTGGCCCCGCCTAGACTGGCCGCCTGACTTCATCGCATACGGAATCGCGTACGTAATCGCGTACGTAATCGCGTAGGGACACAGGCAGGAGGCGCCGGTGAAGAAGCTGACCGGTTCGTCGGGCGACGCGCCCGCCGACCCGTCCGCCGATCGGTCCGCCGACCCCTCCGCCAAGGTGCTCGGCGAGGCCGCCGGGGTCTTCGGGCTGCTCGCCTCGCCCGCGCGGCTGCACATCGTCTGGGCGCTCAGCCACGGCGAGTCGGACGTGACCGGGCTCGCCGAGCGCGTCGGCGGGGCGCTGCCCGCCGTCAGCCAGCACCTGGCGAAGCTGAAGCTCGCCGGGCTCGTCCGCTCCCGCCGCGAGGGCCGCCGGGTGGTCTACCTGGTGGACGACCCCGAGGTGGCCGAGCTGGTGCGCTGGCTCGTGGCGCGGCTGGACGACCGGCTCGGGGCGGGCGCGACTCCGGGACTCGTCCGTGACCTGGGCGCCTGAGCGGCGTACCCCGCTACAGGTGTTGCGCGCGCTCGACTCCGGGCCGCGCGGACTGCTGGAGTCCGAGGCCGACGCCCGCCTCGCGCGCGACGGTGAGAACGTACTGCCCACCCGGCGTACCCCGTCCTGGCCCCTCCGGCTCGTACGGAGTCTGCGGGACCCGTTCACGGCGGTGCTCGCGTCGCTCGCCGTGGTGTCGGCGCTGGTCGCGGCGTGGGGCACGGCGGCCGTCATCGCGGTCCTGGTGGCGGTGAGCTGCGTACTGCGGGCGGCGGGCGAGTACCGGGCGGACCGCTCCGCGGCCGGGCTGCGCGAGCTGGTGGCGACCACGGCGACCGTGGTGCGCCGGGCGGGCCCGGACGCGGACCCTGCGCCGCGCGAAATCCCGGTGGACCAGGTGGTGGTGGGCGATGTGGTCCGGCTCGGCCCGGGCGACCTGGTGCCGGCGGATCTGCGGCTGCTGCGCGCGACCGGGCTGACGATGCATCAGGCGGCGCTGACCGGCGAGTCGGCCCCGGTGCGCAAGCATCCGGCCGACGAGCCCTCCCCGGGCGGGAGCGGCTTCGACCGCCCGGAGCTGTGCTTCCAGGGCAGCAGCGTGGCCTCCGGCAGCGGTACGGGAGTGGTCGTCGCGACCGGCGCGGACACGCGGTTCGCGGCGGCGCATGGGGAGCCGGCCTACGGTGGGGCGGCCGACAGTGGGGCGGCCCTCGGAAAGCGGACCTTCGGAGCGCGGACCTTCGGAACGCGTGCTTACGGCAAGCGGACCTTCGGAACGCGGGCTTACGGCAAGCGGGCTTACGGCAAGGTGCGCGGAGGCGATCGCCGTACGACCGCCTTCGACCGTTCCGTGTACGGCATCTCCTGGATCCTGATCAGATTCATGCTGCTCACGCCGCCGCTCGTCCTGATGGCGAACGCGGCGCTGCGCGGGCGCGGCCTGGAGACCCTGCCGTTCGCCGTGGCGGTGGCCGTCGGGCTGACCCCCGAGATGCTGCCCGTGATCGTCACCACGGCGCTGGCCCGGGGGGCGGCCACCCTGGCCCGTACGCACGAGGTGATCGTCAAACGGCTGCCCGCGCTGCACGACCTGGGCGCCGTCGACGTCGTCTGCGTCGACAAGACCGGCACGCTCACCCAGGACCGCCCGGTCCTCGACTGCGCCCTGGACGCGTCCGGCGCCGAGGACCCGGACGTCCTGCGCTGGGCGGCCGCCAACAGCATGTGGACAATCCAGCTCGCCGAGGTGCCGGCCGCCGACGCCCTCGACGAGGCTCTCCTCGACGCCGCCGAGCAGCGGCTGCCGGACGGGCTCGACGCGCTGGAGCACGACCCCGTCGCGGCCCTCCCCTTCGACCCGGTGCGCCGGCTGTCCACCGCCGTCATACGGACCCCGGACCGCCTCGGCAGCCACACCCTGATCGTCAAGGGCGCGGTCGAGGAGGTCCTGGAGCGGTGCGCGCTCGGCGCCGGGGAGCGCTCCCGTATCACCGCGCTCGCCGCCGCCCGCGCCGACGACGGGCTGCGGGTGCTCGCCGTGGCGCTCGGCGAACGGCCCGCACGGACGCGCGCGTACACGACGGCCGACGAGCGCGGGCTCACCTTCGTCGGCCTGGTGGGGCTGCGCGACGCGACCGCCGAGACGGCCGCCGCCGCGCTGACCGCGCTGGCCCGCAGCGGCGTCGAGGTCAAGGTCCTCACCGGCGACCACCCCGGAACGGCCGCCCGGGCCTGCCGCGAGCTGGGCCTGCCGCCCGGGGAGGTGGTCACGGCCGACCGTACCGAGGGGCTGACCGACGCCGACCTGGCCGAACTGGCCGCCCGCACCACGGTGTTCGCCCGCTGCACGCCCGAGCAGAAGGCCCGGATCGTCCGCGTACTGCGCGAGCGCGGCCATGTCACCGGCTTCCTGGGCGACGGCGTCAACGACCTGCCCGCGCTGCGCGCCTCGGACGTCGGGATCTGCCCGCGCGACGCGGTGGACGTGGCGCGCGAGACGGCGGACGTCGTGCTCGCGGCGAAGGACCTCACGTCCCTGGACCACGCGATCGCGGCGGGCCGCCGCAGCGGCGGCACGATAGCGGGCTATCTGCGGATCACCCTCTCCTCCAACTTCGGCAACGTCATAGCCATGCTGACGGCGGGGCTGCTCCTGCCGTTCCTGCCCATGCTCCCGGCGCAGGTCCTGGTCCAGAACCTGTGCTTCGACGCGGCGCAGCTGGCGTTCGCGTACGACCGCCAGGACCCGGCGGCCCTGCGCCGACCGCTGCGGCTGCGCCCGCGCGAGGTGCTGCGCTTCGTCACCGGCTTCGGTCTGCTCAACGCCGCCGCCGACCTCGCGACGTTCGCGGTGCTGGCGTGGGCGGTGCGCGCGGGCAGCGACGCGGAGGGCCAGGCGTCGTTCCACACCGGCTGGTTCACGGAGAACCTGCTCACCCAGGCGCTGGTGATGCTCCTGCTCCGCACGGGCCGTGGCCGCCGCGGCCCGGTCCCTCTGGCGGCGTCCGCCCTCGCCGCGGCCGGGCTGCTCCTGCCGCTCACCCCGGTGGGCGCGGCGCTGGGGATGGCTTCGCTGCCGGTGGTGTATTACCCGTTGGTGGGGGTGGTGTTGGCGTTGTACGCGGGGGGACTGGGGTGGTGCGGGCGGGGTCATCGGTGATCTTTCCCCACCCCGCCCGTTCCCGCTGTGACATGTGCGGCTCCGCCGCGTGCCCTCCGGGGGTGAGGTGGGTTTCCCGGGCGCTGCGCCCCGGGCCCCGTTCGTCCGCGGGCCGTCTGTGGCTGGTCGCGCCCACGCGGCGGAGCCGCACATGTCACAGCCCCGCGCCCCTGAAGGGGAGGGGCCTACGGCCCCTGTCCCTCCCCCCCCAAACGCCGGAGGACTGAAATGTGGCCGGCCCCCCCTTCTGCCTTCAGGGACGCGGGGAACTGCGCGACCCGCCCCCCACCGGACCCGCAGACGAAGAACCAGCCGCCCGGCTGAGGGCTTGAGGGAACGGGCGGGGTGGGGGATCCCTCCTGTGGGTGGGGGATCCCTCCTGTCAGACCGCCCGCCTACAGTCCCCCCATGGACACCCTCATCGACCTCACCCCGTGGTCCATCGACGACCTCCCCCTCCTCCACCACTCCAACTCCCCCGCCATGACCGCCCACACCGGCGGCCCGGAGGACGAGGAGAAGCTGCTGGCCCGGCAGCAGCGGTACGTCGCGCTGAATCAGCGCGAGCCCGCCGAGGGCCGGATGTTCCGGGTTTCGCTCGCCGGGACGGACGAGGCCGTCGGGTCGGTCGGGTACTGGCCGCGCGAGTGGCAGGGCAGGGAGGTGTACGAGACGGGGTACGGGATCCTGCCGGAGTTCCAGGGCCGCGGGCTCGCCGTCGCCGCGATCGTGGCGGTCGCGCAGGCCGCGCGGGAGGCGGGCGGGCCGCGGGAGTTGCACGCCTACCCGTCCGTCGACAACGCCGCCTCGAACGCCGTGCTCCGCAAGGCCGGGTTCCGCCTCCTGGGCGAGGCCGAGTTCGAGTACCCGCCGGGCCACCTGCTCAAGTCCCACGACTGGTGCCTTGACCTCGGCCCCGAGGACCCCGCGGAGCAGCCGCTCGGCTAGGACACCGCGCGCCCCTCAGCCCAGCTTCTTGTCGAAGTTGAACGCCGTGACCGCCATCCGCTCACGGAAGTAGAAGCGGTGCGCGTCCGTGCGGTGCGTGCCGGAGTCCAGGTTCAGGGACGTGCACCCGGCGGCGCGCGCGATCCCCTCGACATGGGCGAGGAGCGCGTGGCCGACGCCCCGCGACCGCGCCGTCTCGGCCGTCACGAGGTCGTCCACGTACAGCTTGCGCACCGCGACCGTGGTGGCGACGATCCGCCACCCGGCCGCGCCCACGCACACCCCGTCCTCGCCGTACGCGGCGGAGAAGCGCAGCCCCTGCCCGTACCCCTCGGCGTAGATCTCGCGGAACAGGTCCTCGGTGAGGTGCGGGCGCAGCTCGCGCAGGACGGGCAGCAGGTCGTCCGCCAGGCGCGGGTCGCCCGGCTCAAGGTCGATGATCTTCATCCGGGCACTGTAGGCACGCCGCGCCCCAGGAGGCCAGTGCCGCCCCAGAGCCGGGCCACCGGGACGTGATCGGCTCTTGTACGTACCGCCCGGCACCCCCTAGAGTCCTAGGGTCCTAATGGAATCAAGCGAGTCAACCATTAGCTTGCGGTCAGGTCATTCAGGGGGATTCCGTGCTGCTTGCCCATATCAGCGATCTGCATCTCGACGGGGGCGCGCGAGCCGCGGAACGCGCCGCGCGGGTCGTCACGTACATCAACGCGATGTCCCGCCGCCCGGACGCCGTCCTGGTCACCGGTGACATCGCGGACCACGGCACCCCGGCCGAGTACGCCGAGGCGGCCGACCTGCTCGCCCGCATCGACGCGCCGGTCCTGACCTGCCCCGGCAACCACGACGACCGCGCCGCGTACCGCAAGGGCCTGCTCGATCTGCCGGGCGAGCCGGGCGGTGCGGCTCCGGACCCGTACGCACCGGTCAACCGCCTGCACCGGGTGGGCGATTACGCGATCCTGATGTGCGACTCGACCATCCCCGGCGAGGACGGCGGCGTCCTGGAGGACACCACCCTGGAGTGGCTGGCCCGTACGCTCGACGCGCTCGACGACACCCCGGCACTGATCGCCTTCCACCACCCGCCGACCGTGATCCACCACGAGTACCTGGACTCGATCAACCTCTCCAACGCCGACCGGCTGGCCGGACTCCTGGCGGGGCGCGCCCATGTGTCCGCCGTGCTCGTCGGGCACGCCCACACCTCCGCAGCGACCACCTTCGCCGGGCTGCCGCTGCTGATCGCGCCGGGCGTGACATCGACGCTGAGGATGCCGTGGGAGACCGGAGAAGGCCTGGTCAACATCGTCTCGCCGCCCGGGGTGGCCTTCCACGTCCTCGACGAGAACCAGCGGATCATGAGCCACTTCCGGGTCGTCGAGCGCCCCGACGAGCGGCCCATCGCGTAACCCGCCGGGCAACCCCTGCCGCTCCCACTTCCGAAGGCCCGCCGGAATCCACTTGACCGGCGGGCCTTCTTCACGGATATTTATCTGCGTGACGCAGATTTTGCGGAACACAGTTCCTGCGGAGCGCATCTGGGCGTTCCGAGTATCCGAGCCCCCCGGAACGACCTCCACTCACCACCCGACCCGCAACCTCACCCGAAGGCGAACCCCATGACCGTCCTCGTCACCGGCAGCCGCGGCACCGTCGGCTCCACCCTCATCTCGCTGCTCCGCACCGCCAAAACCCCCGTGCGCGCCGCCTCCGCCGCCCCCGAAAAGCTCGACCTGCCCCCGGACGTCGCGACCGTACGGCTCAGCCTCGACGATCCGGCGACCTTCCCGGCCGCGCTCACCGGAGTCCGCCAGGTCTTCCTGTACGCCGACCCCGCACACATCGACGCCTTCCTCACCGACGCGAAGGCGGCCGGAGTCGAGCACATCGTGCTGCTCTCCTCCAGCTCCGTCCTGTACGCGGGCGCCGAGGACAACCCGATCGCGCGCCGGCACCTCGCCGTCGAACAGGCCCTGAAGGCCTCGGACATCGACGCCACGTTCCTGCGGCCCGGCGCCTTCGCCGGCAACGCGGCCGGCTGGGCCTGGTCGATCAAGTCCACCGGCACGGTCGCCCTCCCCTACCCCGCCGCCCAGGCCAGCCCCATCCACGAGGCGGACATCGCCGACGCCGCCCACGCGGTGCTCGCCGAGCCCCGGCTGCGCGGCGCCGCATACCACCTGACCGGGCCCGAATCCCTCACCGCCACCGAGCAGATCGCCGCGCTCGCCGCCGCGACCGGCCGCGAGATCGCCGTCGAGACGGTCAGCCCCGAGGCATGGAAGGAGTCGATGGCCGCGTACATGGACGCCACCGTCGCCGACGCGCTGCTCACCTACTTCGCCTCATGCGACGGGCGCCCCGACGCGGTCACACGCGGCGTCGAGGAACTGACGGCCCGCCCGTCCCGTACGTTCGCGGCCTGGGCGGCGGAGAACGCCGAGGCGTTCCTCCCGTAGCCCGCCGGGGCGCGCCCCGGGCCCGCCCCAAATACATGGCTCCCGCCCGCCGTCCGATGGCATCCTGACGTCGTGAACGGACCCGAGATCCACTGTCGATTCGCCCCCGAGCTGCACCTGTTCGTCCCGGCCGAGCGCCGCGCGGGACGTACAGCCGTGGTCACGGACGGCTCGTCCACGCTCGGCCATGTCGTCGAGTCGCTCGGCGTCCCGCTGACCGAGGTCGGCCGGCTGCTCGTCGACGGCCACGAGGTGCCCGTCTCGCACATCCCGCGCGCGGACGAGAGCGTCGAGGTGTACGCCGTCGACCGCCCCCAGCAGGTCCCCGGCGCCCCGCTCCGCTTCCTCCTGGACGTCCATCTGGGCACGCTGGCCCGCCGGTTGCGGCTCCTCGGCGTCGACGCGGCGTACGAGAGCGAGGACATCGGAGACCCCGCCCTCGCCACGCTCTCGGCGGCCGAACAGCGCGTGCTGCTCTCGCGCGACCGGGGACTGCTGCGGCGCCGCGAGATCTGGGCGGGCGCGTACGTCTACAGCCACCGCCCCGAGGAGCAACTCCGGGACGTACTGGAGCGGTTCGCGCCGGCGCTCGCCCCGTGGACCCGCTGCACCGCCTGCAACGCGCCGCTCCGGGAGGCCGACAAGGACTCCGTCCGCGAGCTCCTGGAGCACGGGACGCGCAGCGCGTACGACGTCTTCGCCCAGTGCACGGCGTGCGAGCGCGTGTACTGGCGCGGCGCCCACCACGCCCGCCTGGAGGCGATCGTCGAGGACGCGATGGCGGAGTTCGGCGGGGCGGCGACGGGCGGGCACTGACGACGGGGGCAGGCAAGGACAGACGGGGGCAGACGGGGGCAGACGACTCGCCAGAAGCCCTGAGCCGTCCGGTGGTTCAGAGGCCCTGAGCCGTCCGGCGGTTCAGAGGCCCTGAGCCGTCCGGCGGTTCAGAACTGCCCGCCCCTGAGCCGCTCGATCTGCGTCCCGGAGAGCTCCACCGTCCGCCGCATATGGGCGATGAGCAGCGCGATCTCGCCGTCGTCGTACGCGTCGAACATGGTGAACCACGCCCCGTTCAGCTTCCCCCACACCGCGCCCAACTCGGCCATCCGCTCGGGCACCGCCTCGACCAGGACCTTGCGCCGGTCCTCGGTGTCGCGCCTGCGCGTGACGTATCCGGCCTTCTCCAGGCGGTCGACGAGTCGGGTGGCCGACCCGGTGGTGAGCCCGGTCAGCTCCGCGATCCGCCCCGTGGTGACGGGCCCGGGCTCAAGTCCCAGCAGGTTGAGGCACTGGAGGTCGGTGGGGTGCAGCCGCATATGGTCCGCGAGCGCCTGGTTGAACAGGGCGTACGAGGCCATGTAGCGGCGCGACTCGACGCCGAGCTCGGTCATGAGACGGACACGGCCGTCCTTCTTCTGCGGCATGCAGAAAGTGTACGACGCAGGGACTGCCCAGGGGGCGATGGTGCGTGTACGCCCGAGCCGGGGCGCGGCGCCTACCGTCCGTCCTGACGCTACGGGTCAGGGTGCCTCTGCCGTGAGATAGCGCTGCACGGTCGGCGCGAGCCAGGCGATCACCTCCTCGCGGGTCATCTCCACGACGGGCGGGAACTTCAGCACATACCGCGCGAGCGCCATCCCGAGGATCTGCGAGGCGGCCAGGGCCGCGCGGCGCGGCGCGTCGGCGGGGTCGGGGCAGATCCCGGCCGCGACCGGCCCCAGCTGGTCGCCGAGGACGGCCCGCATCCGCTCGGCCCCGGCCGCGTTGGTGACGCCGACGCGCAGCATCGCGGTCAGCACGTCGTCGCCCTCCCACCGGTCGAGGAAGTGGGTGACGAGGGCGGCTCCGATGTGCTTGTCCGGCAGTGCGCCCAGGTCCGGGAAGCGCAGGTCGAGTTCGGAGGCGGCGGCGAACAGGCCCTCCTTGTTCCCGTAATAGCGCATCACCATCGACGGGTCGATGCCCGCGTCACGCGCTATGGCCCGGATGGTCGCACGCTCGTACCCGTCGGCCGCGAAGCGCTCGCGGGCGGCTTCGAGGATCGCGGCCTTGGTGGCGTCGGAGCGGCGGGGCCCGGCGGTGGGGGCGTCGGTCATCATGCCAACAAATGTAGGCCAACAGGTGTTGACACGCCAGACCAGGCGGCTCTACATTTGCCAACAAGCGTTGACCAACAAGCGTTGGCACCGAGGAGGTCGTTATGAACGGCACCACCGCCGCCCCTGCCGGCACCGCCGATGTTCTCGTCGCGGGCGCGGGCCCGACCGGCCTGCTGCTCGCGGGGGACCTCGCGGCGGCGGGCCTGAGCGTCACGCTCATAGAGCGCCGCCCGCGCGGCACCAGCACGATGACGCGGGCCTTCGGTGTCCACGCCCGCACGCTGGAGCTGCTCGACGCCCGGGGCCTGGCGGACGAGCTGGTCGACACCGGCACGACGGTCGACCGGATGAGCCTGTTCCGCCGCCTCTCCCTCGACCTGAACCGCCTGCGTTCGCGCTTCCCGTATCTACTGGTGACACCGCAGTACGAGGTGGAGCACCTCCTCGAACGCCGGGCGCGCGAGGCGGGGGTGGAGTTCCGCCACGAGACGGAGCTGCTGGGACTGCGGCAGGACGGCGACGGGGTGACCGCCGAGGTGAGGGGAGCCGAGGAGGGCGGCGGCGACGCCGACTCCCGCCTCCGCGCCCGCTACCTCGTCGGCGCCGACGGCCTGCGCAGCGCCGTGCGCCACGCCCTGGACCTGCCGTTCCCCGGCACCTCGGTGATCCGGTCCATCGTGCTGGCGGATGTGAAGCTCGCCGAGGAGCCCGGCGGATCGCTCAGCGTGGCGGGCTCGGACGAGGCGTTCGCCTTCGTCGTCCCCTTCGGCGACGGCTACTACCGGGTGATGGGGTGGAACAGGAAACACCAGGTCCCCGACAGCGCCCCGATCGACCTCGACGACGTCCGCGAGATCACCCGCCAGGCCCTGGGCACGGACTACGGAATGCACGACGCCCGCTGGCTCTCGCGCTTCCACAGCGACGAGCGCCAGGTCCCCCGGTACCGGACGGGCCGCGTCTTCCTCGCTGGCGACGCCGCACACTGTCACTCCCCCGCAGGGGGACAGGGCCTCAACACCGGCATCCAGGACGCCGCCAACCTGTCCTGGAAGCTCGCCGCCGTACTGCGCGGCGATACCGCCGACCCCGAGGCGCTGCTCGACAGCTACCACGCGGAGCGGCACCCCGTCGGCGCGGCGGTGCTGCGCACCAGCGGCGCGATCGTCCGGCTCGCCATGGCGCACAACCCCGTGCAACGCACGGCCCGTTCCCTCGTGGCCCGCCTCCTGAACGGGGTGCGCCCCGCGCGGGACAAGACGATGGGCCGGATCAGCGGCATCGGGATCGCCTACCCGGCACGGCGCGGCGCCCACCGCCTCACGGGGACGCGCGTCCCGGACCTGGCGCTGTCGGAGGGCCGCCTGTACGAGCTGCTGCGTGAGGGCCAGTTCGTACTGGTGACGCCCGAGGACGGACACGCGGCGGCGACACCCGCGGCCGAGGCGTCCGCGCGGCGGCTCATACGGGCCCACTGGAACGGCGCCCGTCGCACCACGCTCCTGGTCCGCCCCGACGGCCATGTGGCATGGGCGAGCGAGACCCCGGACGACGCCGCCCTCGAAGAGGCCCTGCGCCACTGGGCGGGCGAGCGGGGAGCCGTCGCGGCGGGGCAGGCGTAAAGATCCACTCGCGGGAGCGGCCTCAGGGGCTCGCCCAGGTGCCCGCCCGGCAGCCCCGAGAAAGTCGCTCAGTCAGTACGCGTACTTGTCCCCCGTGGCAGGCGCCAGCACCCGGTGCGTGTTGTTGTCCGGGTTGCGGTCGCCCGCGCCACCGCTCCAGGAGGTGTTGATGTTCACGACGACCTCGGCCGGGCTGCCCGCGACACGCAGGTCCAGCGCGATCTCCCGCCCCGCCCCGGCGGCCCGCATCGCACCCGTGGAGCAGAGCACGGTCTCCGGACTGCCTCGCAGGCACCCCGGCGGCAGCTGCTCGGCACCGGAGAGCGGCGCGGAGAACCGCAGCCGCACGGTGGCGTCCGGGACGGCGGCGGGCCCGTGGTTCGACGGCTCGACCCACACACCGACGCGCCCGCCCCAGAGGGAGACGTGCCCGTGGTAGGCGAGATCGGCCTCGGCGGCAGGTGCGACGGCACCCGGGTCCGAAGCCGCGGCCGGTGCGGCCGGTGCGACGGCACCCGGGTCCGAAGCCTCCGGGACTCCACTGGCACCGCGACCACCGAGGCCGTCGGCCGCATCCGTACCACCCAGCGCCGCACCGGGCGCGGGCGCGGGCCGGCCCCCGACACCCGCGCGCCCCAGGGGATCGCCCACACCACTGTGCGCGGCGCCGCCATGGGCCACCCCGGCCGACGGCCCGCAAACCGCCACCAGCACGGCGGCGGCCCCCACGGCGAGCCCAGACACCCCCGTGAACCGCTTCAACCCCCCACGAATCCGACTCATCCCACTCACCCCACTCATCCCACGCAACACACGCAACACACGCATTCCAACCATGCCCGAAAGATACCTTTAGCGGCTTATATTCCCGGGTTGCCACCCCGGTGCGTGCGACTCTGTCCCCATGCTCGTCGCCCGCTCCGTGCTCCTGTTCCTCCTCGCCGCCGTCTTCGAGATCGGCGGGGCCTGGCTCGTCTGGCAGGGCGTCAGGGAGCACCGGGGCTGGATCTGGATCGGCGCGGGGGTGATCGCGCTCGGCGTGTACGGATTCGTGGCGACCCTCCAGCCGGACGCCGAGTTCGGCCGGATCCTGGCCGCGTACGGCGGGGTGTTCGTCGCGGGCTCGCTGGCCTGGGGCATGGTCGCCGACGGCTATCGCCCGGACCGCTGGGACATCACCGGCGCGCTGGTCTGCCTGGCCGGGATGGCGGTCATCGTGTACGCCCCGCGCGGCCACTGAGGACAGCACGCCCGCGCCCGGCGACCACCCTGCCAACCGGGGACCCCGACGCCCGCCCCGCCCCCCAGCCCCTCACCACGCCCGGCCTATCCTGACCGCATTCCGATCATTCGCGCGAGGAGTACGCCATGACCGCCACCGGGACCCCCATCGCCGTCGTCACGGGCGCGAGCAGCGGTATCGGCGCCGCCACCGCGCGGCAACTGGCCGCCGCCGGCTACCGCGTGGTGCTCACCGCGCGCCGCAAGGACCGCATCGAGGCGCTGGCCGCCGAGATCAACGAGGCGGGCCACCAGGCCACGGCGTACGCCCTCGACGTCACCGACCGCGCGGCCGTGGACGCCTTCGCGGGCGCCTTCCGCACCATCGGCGTCCTCGTCAACAACGCGGGCGGCGCGCTCGGCGCCGACCCCGTCGCCACCGGCGACCCGGCCGACTGGCGCCAGATGTACGAGACGAACGTCATCGGCACGCTCAACGTCACCCAGGCCCTGCTCCCCGCGCTCGACGCGTCCGGCGACGGCACGGTGGTCGTCCTCTCGTCGACGGCGGGCCACGCCACGTACGAGGGCGGCGCGGGCTATGTCGCCGCGAAGAACGGCGCCCGGGTCATCGCCGAGACCCTGCGCCTGGAGATCGTGGGCCGCCCGGTCCGCGTGATCGAGATCGCGCCCGGCATGGTGAGGACGGAGGAGTTCGCCACGACCCGCTTCCGCGGCGACGACGAGAAGGCCGCGAAGGTCTACGCGGGCGTGGCGGAGCCCCTGACGGCCGACGACGTGGCGGAAACGATCACCTGGGCGGTCACCCGCCCCCCGCACGTCAACATCGACCTCCTGGTGGTCCGCCCCCGAGCCCAGGCCTCCAACACCAAGGTCCACCGCGAGCTGTAGCCCGCGGGCACCACGGCGGAGAGGGTCGTCGGGCCACTGCCCGACGACCCGTTCAGCCCTTCACGCACACGACCTGCTTCAGCTTGGCCACGACCTCCACCAGGTCCCGCTGCTGGTCGATGACCTTCTCGATCGGCTTGTACGCGCCCGGGATCTCGTCCACGACGCCGGAGTCCTTGCGGCACTCCACACCCCGCGTCTGCTCCTCCAGGTCGCGGGTCGTGAACTTCCGCTTCGCCGCGTTCCGGCTCATCTTGCGGCCGGCGCCGTGCGAGGCGGAGTTGAAGGACGCCGCGTTGCCGAGGCCCTTCACGATGTACGAGCCGGTGCCCATCGAGCCCGGGATGATCCCGTAGTCCCCGGATCCGGCACGGATCGCGCCCTTCCGGGTGACCAGCAGGTCCATGCCGTCGTACCGCTCCTCCGCCACGTAGTTGTGGTGGCAGGAAATGACCTCGCCGAAGGTCACCTTGGCCTTCTGGAACTCACGGCGGACCACGTCCTGCGAGAGCGCCATCATGATCGCACGGTTGTACTTCGCGTACTCCTGCGCCCAGAAGAGATCGTTCCGGTACGCCGCCATCTGCGGGGTGTCCGCGATGAACACCGCCAGGTCGCGGTCAACGAGACCCTGGTTGTGCGGGAGCTTCTGTGCCTCGCCGATGTGGAAGTCGGCCAGCTCCTTGCCGATGTTCCGGGATCCGGAGTGCAGCATGATCCAGACCGAATTGTCCGAATCGAGGCACATTTCCCAAAAATGATTTCCCGCGCCAAGCGTCCCCATTTGCCTGACCGCCCGCTCCTGGCGGAACTTGACCGCATCCGCCACCCCCTCGAACCGCCCCCAGAAGTCCTCCCAGCCCGCCGTGGCGAAGCCGAAGAAGCGGGACGGGTCCACTGCGGAGTCGTGCATCCCCCGCCCCACCGGGATGGCCTGTTCGATCTTGGAGCGGAGGCGGGAGAGGTCGCCCGGGAGGTCGTTCGCGGTCAGGGACGTCCTGACCGCGGACATGCCGCAGCCGATGTCGACGCCGACCGCCGCCGGGCAGACCGCGCCATGCATGGCGATGACCGAGCCCACCGTCGCGCCCTTGCCGTAGTGGACGTCCGGCATCACGGCCAGGCCCTTGATCCACGGCAGGGTGGCGACGTTGCGCAGCTGCTGCATCGCGCCGTCCTCGACCGTCGCCGGGTCCGCCCACATCCGGATGGGGACCTGCGCGCCCGGTACCTCTACGTACGACATAATTCCTCGTTCCCCCGAGTCTCCCGAGTCTCCACAGTCACCCCAGTTGGGTGATTTGACTGGTTTTCCCGAAACATTCCTTTGCGCCATCATGCGCCTGGTGCGCAAAAACCGTCGCCAAAGACCACAAACGGGACAGTGGACCGGCGTTCACGGCAGCGCGTGCGATAGACATTGTGTCCAGCCGCCGCCTTCCGGCGGCAACCGCATTTCCTCTGAAGGGAGCCTGGGAACCGTGCAGCGAAAGGCGTACGTGCCCGGTGTGGCGCTCCTCGTGGCGCTCGTCGCGGGCTGCTCCTCGGGCTCCGGCACCGACGGCACCGCCACGGACTCCAAGGCGGGCGTGCCCAAGGCGGCCGCCGCGCCGCCCGGCCGGTACCGCACACTGCCCGAGCCGTGCCGGGCCGTGAACAAGGGCGTCCTCAAGGACGTGCTGCCGGGCGCCGCCGAGCTGCCGGACGACCAGAAGGCCAAGGCGTACGCGGGGTCCGCCGAGCTCACGTACGACACGGACCGGCGGGTGGGCTGCCGCTGGAAGGACGAGGCGCCGGACGGGGCGCGCCGGCTGTTCGTCGACTTCGAGCGGGTCGTGTCGTACGACCCCGCCATCAGCGACGACGACCGGGCGAAGGCCGTCTATGGGAAGAAGGAGTCGGCCGCCAAGCTGCCCGCCCCGAAGGACGGCGGCAAGGACGCCCCCCGGACCGGCGGCAGCGGCAGCGGCAGCGGCGGCAGCGGCAGCGGCAGCGGCGGCAGCGGCAGCGGCGGCAGCGGCGGCAGCGGCAGGCCGGGGACCCCCAGCGGGGCCCCCTCCACAAAGCCCTCCACAAAGCCCTCCGCGACGCCCTCCGGCAAGCCCTCCGCCGGGCTGCGCGTCCAGAACCAGGCCGCCTCCCCGGCCACGCCGACCTCTGCCACGCCGACCCCCTCCCCCCCGGTCTCCTCCGGCCCGCCCGCCACCGCCCCCGACGAGCTCCGGCCGCGTATCCTCACCGGGCTCGGCGACGCCGCGTATCTGGACGACACGCTGACGGCGAGCGGATCGGCCGCCCAGCGCCGTACCGTCACCGTCGTCTTCCGTACGTCCAATGTGATCGTGACCGTCGAGTACACGGAGCAGCCCAGCTCCCCGAACGACTCCGCCCCCGACAGCCAGGAACTCCAGGAGAAGACCCAGGCCCTGGCCGCCAAGCTCGCCGAGCTCTTCGGCGAGTGAGCGCGCCGGGCCATCTGAGCGACCCCATGAGCGACCAGCCAGCAGCGACCAGCGAAGGAACGCGTAGAACCATGCACCGACCCGCCCCCGCCACCGCCCCGCGCACGCGGCTCGCCCGTGTGCTCGCCTGCGCCGCCGTCCCCGTGATGCTCGTCGCCGTGGGCTGCTCGTCGGACTCCGGCGGCGAGAAGAAGAAGGACTCGGGGTCGTCGTCGTCGGCCGCCACGCCGAGCGGCAAGCAGTCCTCGTCGCCGTCCGTCGCCCCGGCCAAGTACGCCAAGCTGCCCGACCCGTGCAAGGCGCTGTCGGAGAAGACGATCGACGATCTGGTGCCGAAGGCGAAGTCGAAGTCGGGTACGGCGGGCAAGTCGACGGACGTGGCCGCGCAGGGCACCTGCTCGTGGAACGGTCTGGACGACAAGGGTGTGAAGGGCTCGCAGTACCGCTGGCTGGACGTCTCGTTCAAGCGGTACGGCTCGGACGCGGCGATCGGCGGCGGCGACCAGCGCGCGGCGAAGGAGTACGCCCGCCTGCTCGCCTCGACGAAGGCGGCGGACGGCGCCAAGAACGTGAAGACGGCGCCGGTCAGCGGCATCGGCGACGAGGCGACGGCGGTCAGCTACGACCTGCACAAGACGGACGAGGACTTCAAGTACGCGGTGATCGTGGCCCGGACGGCGAACGCGGTGGTGGTGCTCGACCACAACGGTGCGGGCTACCAGGGCGCGGACGCGCCGGACGCCGGTGATCTGATGAAGGACGCGCAGAGCGCGGCCAAGGAGGCGGTGGCCTCGGTCGTCGCCGCCAACGGCGGCAAGCAGTAGCGGCAGCCGGTTACAGCAGCAACCGGTAACGAGCCGGGCTCGATACGGAGTCCTGCCCTCCCCTGTGGGCAGGACTCCGTATCCATGTGCCAGGCTTTGCGCGCCGGTTGTACACGACGGAGGGGGATCGCGGGTGGCCGCGACGCAGCTGACGCGCACGCATCGCATACTCATCGGGGTGGTGGTCGCGGGTGCGGTGGTCATTGCCGGGATCGGGTTCGCGGGTTCTTACGCGGCGGTGCGCGCGCTCGCGGAGAAGAAAGGTTTCGGGAACTTCTCCGTCGTCTTCCCGATCGGCATCGACGCGGGTATCTGTGTGCTCCTCGCGCTCGACCTGCTGCTGACCTGGATCCGCATCCCCTTCCCGCTCCTGCGCCAGACCGCCTGGCTGCTGACGGCCGCCACGATCGCCTTCAACGGCGCGGCCGCCTGGCCCGACCCGCTCGGCGTCGGTATGCACGCGGTGATCCCGGTCCTGTTCGTCGTCGCCGTCGAAGCCGCCCGCCACGCCGTGGGCCGCATCGCCGACATCACCGCCGACAAACACATGGAAGGCGTCCGCCTCACCCGCTGGCTCCTCTCCCCCATCCCCACCTTCCGCCTCTGGCGCCGCATGAAGCTGTGGGAACTGCGCTCCTACGAGCAGGTCATCAAGCTCGAACAGGACCGCCTCGTCTACCGCGCCCGCCTCCAGGCCCGCTACGGCCGCGCCTGGCGCCGCAAGGCCCCCGTCGAGTCGCTGATGCCGCTGCGCCTGGCCAAGTTCGGCGTGCCGCTGGCCGACACCGGCCCCGCGGGCCTCGCCGCGGCCGGCATCGAGCCGACGCTGCTGCCCACGGCCCCGCCGGTGACCCCCGTGGTGAGCGCGACCCCGCAGCCGGTCGAGCTCCCGGCGGCACCCGCACCCCAGCCCCAGCCGGTGCCCGCGCCCCGGCCGGAGTACGCCCAGGAGCAGCAGGCCCCGCAGCCCCAGCCGGGGCCGCAGGCGGCCGTCCCCGACGAGAGCCCCTGGTTCGCGGCGCAGCAGCTGTCCCAGGAGGCGTACGAGGGCACGTACGACCCCCAGTACGTCGAGGGTCTGGAGCCCACCCCGGTGATGGTCCCGGCGGGCCCGGGCCGCACCCGCCCGCTGGGCAACGCGCCCGAGCAGCAGATGCGGCAGATGCAGCATGCGCCGAACACGGGGCCGGTGGCGCACGCCGAGGAGCCGGCGCCGGAGGACATGGCGTTCGCGGACATGGCGTACAAGGTCTTCGTCGACTACGTGAACGAGCTCAACGACTATCCGACCGTCGAGGCTCTGGAGATACACCTCGCGGACGGGCACGGCGCGACGCATCCGCGCGGCGCGGCCCTGCTGCGCCGCCTCATGCCGGAGTTCAAGCAGCGCTACCACGCGGAGCTGGAGGCGGACCACATCGCGTAGCCGCGGGGCTGTGGGGGCTTTGTCTGCGGGCCGTGCCGGCTTGCTCGCGCAGTTCCCCGCGCCCCTTATGGCAAGAGGGGCCCCGGGCGAAAGCCCCGGGCCCCTCTCACGTGTGACGGCTACGCCGCCAGCAGCTTGCGCACCCGGTCCGCGCCCACGGCGAGCAGCAGCGTGGGCAGGCGCGGGCCGGTGTCACGGCCGACCAGCAGGTGGTACAGGAGCGCGAAGAACGTCCGCTGGGCGGTCTTGATCTCCGGCGGCAGCTCCTTGGGGGTGGCGTCCGGGGAGAACCCGGCCTGGACCTTCGGCACGCCGTAGACCAGGTGGGTCAGGCCGTCGAGCGACCGGTGGTCGTCGAGGCCGTCCACGAGCAGCCGCAGCGACTCGCGGGCCTGGTCGTCGAGCGAGCCGAGCAGCTCGGTGTCGGGCTCCTCGCGCACCACGGTCCGCTGGTCGGCGGGGACCTGCGTGTTGATCCACGCCTCGGCCCTGTCGAGCCGCGGCCGCACCTCGTCGAGGGAGGACAGCGGGTTCGCCGGGTCCAGGTCGCTGAGGATGCGGATGGTCTGCTCGTCGTGGCCGGCGGTGATGTCGACGACCGAGGCGAGCGTGCGGTACGCCATGGGGCGCGGGGTGCGCGGCAGCTCACCGGCGGCGGTGCGGGCGGCGCGCGCGTAGGCGGCGGCGTCGGCGGGCAGGACCGTGCCGTCGGCGACCTTGGCCTCCAGCTTGTCCCACTCGTCGTAGAGCCGCTGGATCTCCTGGTCGAAGGCGATCTTGAACGACTGGTTGGGCTTGCGGCGCGCGTACAGCCAGCGCAGCAGCTGCGGCTCCATGATCTTCAGCGCGTCGGCCGGGGTCGGCACGCCGCCCTTGGAGGAGGACATCTTGGCCATGCCGCTGATGCCGACGAACGCGTACATCGGACCGATCGGCTGCTCGCCGCCGAAGATCGACACGATCTGGCCGCCGACCTGGAACGAGGAGCCCGGGGACGAGTGGTCGACGCCGGACGGCTCGAAGATCACGCCCTCGTACGCCCAGCGCATCGGCCAGTCGACCTTCCAGACCAGCTTGCCGCGGTTGAACTCGTTGAGCCGGACGGTCTCGGAGAAGCCGCACGCCGAGCAGGTGTAGGTGAGCTCGGTGCTCTCGTCGTCGTAGGCGCTCACCGTGGTGAGGTCCTTGTTGCAGCCGCCGCAGTAGGGCTTGTACGGGAAGTAGCCCGCGCTGCCCGTGCCGTCGTCCTCGGCTGCGGCGCCGGAGCCCTCGGCTGCCTCCAGCTCGGCCTCGTCGACCGGCTTCTGGCCCTTCTTGGCGGGGGCCTTCTTGGTGCGGTACTGCTCCAGGATCGCGTCGATGTCGCCGCGGTGCCTCATCGCGTGCAGGACCTGCTCGCGGTAGGCGCCGGAGGTGTACTGCTCGGTCTGGCTGATCCCGTCGTACTCGACGCCGAGCTCGGCCAGGGCCTCGGTCATCGCGGCCTTGAAGTGCTCGGCCCAGTTCGGGTACGCCGAGCCGGCCGGGGCCGGGACCGAGGTGAGCGGGCGGCCGATGTGCTCGGCCCACGAGTCGTCGATGCCGGGGATGCCGTTCGGCACCTTGCGGTACCGGTCGTAGTCGTCCCAGGAGATCAGGTGGCGGACCTCGTACCCGCGCCGGCGGACCTCGTCGGCGACCAGGTGCGGGGTCATGACCTCGCGGAGGTTGCCCAGGTGAATGGGCCCGGAGGGGGAGAGACCGGACGCGACGACGACCGGTTTGCCAGGCGCACGACGCTCCGAGTCGGCAATGACCTCGTCCGCGAAACGGGAGACCCAGTCGGTCTCGGTGCTGCTCTGAGCCACGGTCGGCACGTCCTTCTTTCTCGTACGCCTTGAAGGGGCTGGCCCGCCCATTGTCCCAGACGGAACCACCACCTCCGGGGTTGCGCGGTTTTCCCGGAGAAACGGAAGACGCCCGCGTGGGAGAATCGGCTTGAACGCATCCCGCCCGCATCCCGGAGCAGATCCGGATATGAGCGGCCAACCGACAGGAAACGGAACCCATGGCTTCGGTCCCTTCCCTCGCTTCCACTGTCCAGCAGCGCCTGGCGGACGCCCTCTCGGCAGCCCTGCCGGAGGCCGGCTCCACCGACCCGCTGCTGCGACGAAGCGACCGGGCCGACTTCCAGGCCAACGGCATCCTGGCGCTCGCCAAGAAGCTCAAGGGCAACCCGCGCGAGCTGGCGACGAAGGTCACCGGTGTGCTCGACGCCGGTGACCTCCTGAAGGACGTCGAGGTCTCGGGCCCCGGCTTCCTCAACATCACGCTCACCGACGAGGCGATCACGCGGACGCTGGCCGCGCGCGCCGCCGACGACCGGCTCGGCGTGCCGCTGAAGGAGAACCCGGGCGTCACGATCGTCGACTACGCCCAGCCGAACGTGGCGAAGGAGATGCACGTCGGCCATCTGCGCTCGGCGGTCATCGGCGACGCGCTGCGCGGCATGCTCGACTTCACCGGCGAGAAGACGATCGGCCGGCACCACATCGGCGACTGGGGCACCCAGTTCGGCATGCTCATCCAGTACCTGATCGAGAACCCCGGCGAGCTGGCCCCCGCGGCCGACGTCGACGGCGAGCAGGCGATGAGCAATCTGAACCGGGTGTACAAGGCGTCGCGTGCGGTCTTCGACTCCGACGAGGAGTTCAAGGAGCGGGCCCGCAAGCGGGTCGTCGCCCTCCAGTCGGGCGACAAGGAGACCCTGGAGCTGTGGCAGCAGTTCGTGGACGAGTCGAAGGTCTACTTCTACTCGGTCTTCGAGAAGCTGGACATGGCCGTCCGGGACGAGGAGATCGTCGGCGAGTCCGCGTACAACGACCTGATGCCGGAGACGGCGCGGCTCCTGGAGGAGTCCGGGGTCGCCGTGCGCTCCGAGGGCGCGCTCGTGGTCTTCTTCGACGAGATCCGCGGCAAGGACGACCAGCCGGTGCCGCTGATCGTGCAGAAGGCGGACGGCGGCTTCGGCTACGCGGCGAGCGACCTCTCCGCGATCCGCAACCGCGTCACCGACCTGGAGGCCACGACGCTGATCTACGTCGTGGACGTCCGCCAGTCGCTGCACTTCAAGATGGTCTTCGAGGCTGCCCGCCGGGCGGGCTGGCTCGGCGACGACGTCACCGCGCACAACATGGGCTACGGCACGGTGCTCGGCGCGGACGGCAAGCCGTTCAAGACGCGTGAGGGCGCCACGGTCAAGCTGGAGGACCTCCTCGACGAGGCCGTCGAGCGGGCCACGGCGGTCGTGCGCGAGAAGGCCGAGAAGGTGGGCCTGACCGAGGAGGAGATCGTCGAGAACGGGCGGTACGTCGGGATCGGCGCCGTGAAGTACGCGGACCTGTCGACGTCGGCGAACCGGGACTACAAGTTCGACCTGGACCAGATGGTGTCGCTGAACGGCGACACGTCCGTCTACCTCCAGTACGCGTACGCCCGTATCAAGTCGATCCTGCGCAAGGCCGGCGACGCGCGGCCCGCCGCCCACCCGGAGCTCGGACTCGCCCCGGCGGAGCGGGCCCTCGGTCTGCACCTGGACGCGTTCGGCGAGCTGCTCGCGGAGGCGACGGCGGAGTACGCGCCGCACAAGCTGGCCGCGTACCTGTACCAGCTGGCTTCGCTGTTCACGACGTTCTACGACCAGTGCCCGGTCATCAAGCCGCGCCCGGCGCAGGATGTCGTGGAGAACCGGCTGCTCCTCTGCGACCTGACCGCCCGGACGCTCCACCAGGGCATGGCCCTGCTCGGCATCCGGACGCCCGAGCGCCTCTGATCAACCCCGTGCGGGGAGCGGCTCAGGTGATGAGCCGCTCCCACACGTCGGTGTCCGTCCGGTACTCGTACGCCGGGCGGCCCTTGATGGCGCTGCTGTGGAACGGCTTGCCGCCGGTGTCGTAGACCTTGAGCTTGCCGGAGCGGTCGCCGCTGCTCCACTCCACCTCCAGGTACCAGGTCACGTCGTGCGCGTCGGTGTGCACATCGAGGTTGAGCACCTGCGGGTCCGTCGTGGACACCTTGTACGGGAAGTCCCCGGCGGGCACCTTCGCGTCGCCCTGCTGGCCGGCGACGGGCTTGGCGAGCGGCTGGGACTTGTCCAGGTCGATGTCGAAGGACTGCGGGACGATCGCGCCCCCGCACCCCGATCCCATCGAGTACGCGTTCCAGTCGAGCGGTGCCCTGCGCTCGACGACCCGTACGTGAAGGGCGTTGATGACGACCGACTCCTGCGACTTTCCGGTCGCGGTGAGCTGCAGCATGAGGTGCCCGCCGTCGACCGCGCCCAGCGTCCGCGCCCAGGTGCGGCTGTCCAGCGGGGTGGACGGCGGCACCGCTTCCGGCTTCTGGTCGAGCAGATAGAACTTCCCGCACGGCCCGTCCCACTGGTACGAGCTGACGCCGACGCTCACGGGCGTGCCGGTGACGGGCGTGCGCGAGGGCGACGGCGGCTCCGAGGACGGAGTGCCGGACGCGGACGCGGATCCTGACGGGCTCGGCGAGGAGGCGTCCGGCGAGGGCGACTTGGGAGGCGTGGCCTTCGGCGCGGTGTCCCCGCTCGCCTTGTCGTCGGCGACGGTCTCGCTCTTGGCGCCCTTGCCGTCCCCCGCCCCGCCGTTCAGGGTCGCGACGGCCACGGCGGGCACGCCGAGCGCGACGACGACCCCGGCGGCGATGAGGCCGAGCCGGGTGCGCCTGCTCATACGGCCGGTACGGCGCGGGGCGCCCGGGTCGGCCCGCACGGCGACGACTTCGGGTTCGTGGGCGGAGCCGGGGGCGGGACCGGGCTCGGGCGCGGGGTCCGGTTCGGGGGCCGCCTCGGCGGCGGGCTCCGTGGCGGCCGCCGGGACCGTGTCCGTACGCGCTTCGGCGACCGGGGCGGGCGCAGCCGCCGGGGGCACCTCACTCGAACCCGAACCCGAACCCGAAGTCGTCGCCGTCCCGTTCCCCGCCCGCGCGCGCCTGCGTGCCTCGTCCGCCAGGATCCAGCGGCGGTGGAGCTCGACCGACTCCTCCCGGGTCGCCCCGCAGAGCCGGGCCAGCCGGTCGACGGGGGCGTACTCATTGGGCACGGCGTCACCGTTGCAGTACCGGTGGAGCGTCGACGTACTCACATGGAGCTTGCCCGCCAGGACGCCGTAACTCCGTCCCGAACGGTCCTTCAACTCCCTGAGCAGCGCCGCGAAATCCTCGGACTCAGCCGTAGCCACGAGCCGTTTCCCTCCCCTGTCCGTCCCGGGAACGCGTTCCAGGGGAAGGCAGTTTCCCCAGGTCAGAGCATGTTCCCGCGTTCCAGCTTCCCCCATTGTCCCCTGCTGATTGCGATCGCCGCCGACCGGCCCGCAAGGTAGGTGCAGCAACCAGCCACACCGGCACCACCGGGGAGCAGGCAATGCGATTCCGCATCCGGGTCAACCTGGCGGACTCGATGGCCGCCGCGATGCTGGCCACCTCGGTGGTCACGGTCATCGCGCTGGTCCTCAGCCTTCACACCTGACCCACCCACTCACGTACCACTCACGCACCGACCAACGGGGAGTTCGATCCACCATGCGTACCAACCTCCGCATCACCGCCGCCGCGACCACCGCCCTCATCGCCGCGCTGTCCCTCAGCGCCTGCGGCAGCGACTCCGGTTCGAAGGCGTCGGACAAGGCGGCGTCGCAGCCGTCCGCCTCGGCGCCCGCCTCCTCCGGCACGGACGGCGGCGCCCAGGGCTCCTCGACCGGCGGCGACTCGGCCGGCACGACGGGCGGCACGGGCGGCACCTCCGGCGGGTCCGGTTCGACCACCGGCGGCCACAGCACGGCCAAGCCCGCCAAGTCGAACGGCAAGCAGTCGGGCGGCCAGTCGGGGTCGGGCTCGTCCAAGCGCGTCACCTGCACCGGCTCCAACATGAAGCTGACCGCGACCCCGATCTCCCGCCCGATCAACCACATCCTGCTGACCGCGACCAACACCGGCAAGACGACCTGCAACGCCTACGACGCCCCGGCGATCAAGTTCTCCAACGCCCAGTCGCCGATCCCGGTCGACAAGGACACCATCCCGCAGGCGGTGGTCACGCTCGCCCCGGGCCAGTCCACGTACGCGATGGTGCGCACCCAGGGCGAGTCCGACGGCACCGACCCGTACATGACCAGCCAGGTCGTCGTGTACTTCCGCGGTGCGGTCGGCATGGAGTCCGTCGGCCGCTCGGCCTACGCCTCGCTGCCCAAGCCGGTCGGCGTCGTCGACGCCCAGGCCATGGCCACCTACTGGCAGTCGGACATGAGCGCGATCAGCGCCTGGTAGCCGGCCCGGTCAGCCCCGCCGCAGCGCCCGTCCCAGCCGCCGCAGCCCCTCCGCGATCTCGTCCGGCGCCGAGGTGACGAAGCACAGCCGCAGCGCGGCCGGGTCGGGTGGGCCGGCGAAGAAGGGCGCGCCGGGAACGTACGCCACGTCATGAGCGACCGCCTCCTTCAGGGAGGCGGTCGCGTCGCTGCCCGGCGGCAGCGTGGCCCACAGGAACATGCCGCCCTCGGGCCGGTTCCACGAGGAGCCCTCGGGCAGCGCGTCCGCGAGCCCGGCGAGCATGGCGTCCCGGCGCTCGCCGTAGGCCGCCCGGACCTTGGCGACGTGCGCGTCCAGGTCCCGGTCGGCCAGATAGCGGGCGGCGGCCAGCTGGTTGACGGTCGGGGTGTGCAGATCGGCGGCCTGCTTGGCGACGGCGCAGGCCCGCAGCAGCGCCTCGGGCGCCCGCAGCCAGCCGAGCCGCAGCCCCGGCGCCATGATCTTCGAGTAGCTGCCGAGCAGGACGGTCCGGTCGGCGGCGCCCTCGTACGACGAGATCCACGGCACGCTCTCGCCCTCGTAGCGCAGATCCCCGTACGGGTCGTCCTCGACCACCCAGAGCCCGCGCCGGACGGCGACCTCGGCGACGGCGCGGCGCCGCTCGGCGGTCATGGTGCGCCCGGTCGGGTTCTGGAAGGTGGGCACCGAGTAGAAGAGCTTCGGCCGCTCCCGGGCGACGAGTTCGTCGAGGGCCACGGGGTCGGGGCCGTCCTCGTCCGAGGGCACGGCGACGATCCGGGCGCCCGCGAACCCGAAGACCTGCAGCGCGGCGAGGTAGCACGGATCCTCGACCAGGACGGTGTCCCCGGGCTCGACGAGCGCCGCCGCGAGCAGGGTGAGGCCCTGCTGCGATCCGGTGGTGACGAGCAACTGCCCGGCCCCGGTGTCCAGTCCGCGCCCGGTGAGCCGCGCGGCGGTGGCCGCCCGCAGCCCCGGGTCGCCCTCGGTCGTCGAGTACTGCAGCGCCGCCCGGCCCTCGTCCGCGAGCACGGCGTCGAACGCCGCGCGCATGCCCGCCACGTCGAACAGCTCCGGCGCGGGCAGCCCTCCCGCGAACGAGATGACCTCGGGCCGCGCGGTGAGCGCCAGGATCTCCCGTACGGGCGAGGAGCCCACGGACGCGGCGCGCGCGGCGAGGGCGGGTGGTGCGGCGGCGGGAACAGCAGCGGCGACGGACATGGTTCTGGCCCCCCAGTCGTTTCATAGGACGTCCAACTAACCGGCAGCGTACGCATATCGGTGCCGCCTACATATGCCTGTCCGTCCATTGGTCCGGCCGCCGCGCCCTGAGCCCGCCCGGGTGACCCGGCCGCGCGGCTGCACCCCGGCCGGTCGCCGGGCTCGTTAGCTCTGTGACGACAGGCGCGGCGAGACGACGACGGCGGGAGTGCCAGTGGGCCGGGACCAGGACCAGTGGGGCGCGGGGGAGGACGGGGACGGCCCCGTCCGGGCGGTGCTCCACGTCCACCCCGAGGGGACATGGCTGTACGTGGGTGAGCCGCACGGCATCCTGCGCGTCCCGCTGGGCGAGGACGGGCGCCCGGAGGCCCCGGCCGAGTGGACCCCGGGGGTGCGGCCGTACGGGCTGGCGGCGGACGGCGCGGGAGCCCGCCTGTACGTCACCGACCCGGCGGGCGAACGCCTGCTGTGGCACGTCCTGGACGCGACCGGCCGGCCCTCGCGCGGCGTCGGCTGGCAGGTGTTCACGCCGACCGGGGCAAGCCCCGACGGCACGGTGGCGGCGCACCCGTCCCTGCCGCTCCTCTACGTCGCCAACCGGGACGAGAAGGCGGCCGTCTCGTGCGTACCGCTGGGCCCGGACGGCAGACCGGACGACGGCGCCACGACGACGCTCTGGGTACGCGGCACGGCCCCCCTCCACAAGGGCCTGGCCGTCCACCCAGCCGGCACCCACCTCTACGTCAGCGATCCCCGGGGGCACGCCCTGAACGTCTTCGCGCTGCGCGCGGACGGCCGGGCGGACTCCGACGGGCCGTCGCTGACCCGGCAGGTGCTGCCGGGCCCGGGCCCGCTCGCGGTCCACCCGGAGGCCGGCTGCGTCTACTTCGCCGAACGGGAGACGGGAGCGCTCTACCGGACCGCCCTCTCCCCCGACGGCCTCCTCGCCCCGGACACCGCGCCCGAGCGACTGGCGGGCTTCACGGTCCCGCACTGCACCGGGGTCGCGGTGCACCCGGGGGGCACGTACCTCTACGCGTCCACCACGATCACGCTCGCGGTGACGGAGCTGAGCCCGCGCACCGGCCACCCGTCCGGACGGCCGGTCACGCTCCCCCTCCCCCGCCGCTGACCGTGACGGTGACCGTGACCTCGTGGACCGAGTTGCGGACACCGGGCGGCGGCTGGACGCGCCCGTCGCGGTCGGTGGCGCGGGCGCGGATGCGGTGGCGGCCGGGCGGGAGCCGCAGGGCGAGAGTGAAGGGCTGCCAGGCGGGGTCGGCCCCGAGGGGTTCGAGGACGGCGGGCCGCCAGGCCCCGTCGTCGACACTGACCTCGACGGAGACGA
The DNA here is from genome assembly GCF_042737755.1 of Streptomyces sp. NPDC059994. Lineage (NCBI taxonomy): Bacteria > Bacillati > Actinomycetota > Actinomycetes > Kitasatosporales > Streptomycetaceae > Streptomyces > Streptomyces sp. NPDC059994. The sequence goes on along the minus strand of NZ_JBHWUR010000028.1, from coordinate 19,449 downwards.
CTTCGCCGACACTCCAGGCCCGCCCGGCCAACTCCACGTACCCACCGGGCAGTTGATCGCCTTCCTGAGGGCTCAGGATCTTGCTGCCGACGTCCACGGAGCGGACGGGGCGGGCGGTCTGCTCGCCGGGGTGGACGCGGGTGTAGAAGCGCGTGGTGAACATGTGGTCCGGCCGTTCGTCGGCCAGGATGATCCGGGTCAGCCACTTCACCGAGTTCGTTCCGAACATCCGGGGCACGACGGCCCGCAGCGGGTGCCCGTGCCGGGCGGTGAGGGGCTCGCCGTTCATCTCGTACGCGAGGAAGACGTCCCGCCGGGCGGTCTCCAGGGGCAGGTCCTTCACGTACGAGAGCCCGTCCTCGCCGTCGAACGAGCCGGTGTCCGCGCCCTCGAACCAGACGTGCCGCGCGGAGGCGAGCGGCACGGCCCGGTCGAGGAGGGCGGAGAGGTCGAACCCGGTCCACACCAGATTGGCCACGGCCCGGGTCGGCACGTCCGGCTTGAAGGGGTTGCCGAAGCACTCGTGGAAGGCGGTGAACCGGCGGGCGGGCAGGGCGAGGACTTCGTCGAGCCGCAGCCGGAACGGCCGCTCGACAAGCCCTTCGACGGACAGGGTCCAGGAGTCGGTGTCGACCTCCGGGACCCCGAGATGGGCCCGTACGAAAACGTTCCCGACGGGAGTGATGAAGTCGGGGACGTCGTCGAAGTCCCGTACGTCCAACGCCTGTTCCGCCATTGCCCGCCCCGTCGCGTATGCCTACAGTCCGCGGGCGACCTCCGTCGCCCAGTACGTGAGGATCAAGTTGGCACCGGCCCGCTTGATTCCCGTCAGAGTCTCCAGGATCGCCTTGTCGCGGTCGATCCAGCCCTTCTCGGCGGCGGCCTCGACCATCGCGTACTCACCGCTGATCTGGTACGCGGCGACGGGTACGTCCACGGACTCGGCGACCTTGGCGAGGACGTCGAGGTAGGGGCCCGCGGGCTTCACCATGACCATGTCGGCGCCCTCGTCGAGGTCGAGCGCGAGCTCGCGCAGGGACTCGCGGACGTTGGCGGGGTCCTGCTGATACGTCTTCCGGTCCCCCCGGAGGGAGGAGCCGACGGCCTCGCGGAAGGGCCCGTAGAAGGCGGAGGAGTACTTCGCGGTGTAGGCGAGGATGGAGACGTCCTCGTGGCCGGTCTGGTCCAAGGCATCACGGACGACGCCGACCTGACCGTCCATCATGCCGCTGGGGCCGACGACGTGGACGCCCGCGTCGGCCTGGACCTGGGCCATCTCGGCGTACCGCTCCAGGGTGGCGTCGTTGTCGACGCGCCCGTCGGCGTCGAGGACACCGCAGTGGCCGTGGTCGGTGTACTCGTCGAGGCAGAGGTCGGACATGACGACGAGGTCGTCCCCGACCTCCGCCTTCACGGCCCGGATGGCGACCTGGAGGATCCCGTCCGGGTCGGTGCCGGCGGTCCCGGCGGCGTCCTTCTTCTCGTCCACCGGCACACCGAAGAGCATGATCCCGGCGACCCCGGCCTCCACGGCCTCCACGGCGGCCTTGCGCAGGGTGTCGAGCGTGTGCTGGACGACGCCGGGCATGGCCAGGATGGGGACGGGTTCCGTGATGCCCTCGCGCACGAAGGCGGGGAGGATCAGGTCGGCGGGGTGCAGCCGGGTCTCGGCGACCATGCGGCGCATGGCGGGCGTGGTGCGGAGCCGCCGGGGGCGGGCGCCGGGGAAGGATCCGTAGGTCATGCGCCTACGCTACGCCGGTGGGCCGGGGGGTTATGCCCCACCCCGCCCCTTCCCGAAACCCTCCGGGGGTGGGTGGGTGGTGGGGCTCGTTTCCCGGGGGCTACGCCCCCGGACCCCGTCGCGGGGCCTGCGGCCCCTGCACCCCGCTTTCGGGGCTCCGCCCCGGACCCCGCTCCTCAAACTCCCCCAAGGACTTCGTCCAGGGGGACCCCCAGGGGCTGAATTTCCCGCCGCCGGGGCTGAATTCGGCCGCGCCCCTTCTGCCCTTAGGGGCGCGGGGAACTGCGCGAGCAGCCACAGCCGGCCCGCAGACATACACCGGGCCGAAAAGGGGCGCGGGGAACTGCGCGACCAGCGCCCACCAAACCCGCAGACGAACCCGGGGGGCCGGGACGCAGCCCCGCCCGGGGGCCCGGGGGCGCAGCCCCCGGGACGCCCACGGGCTCAGGTGGTACGACGGCGCCGCGCCCCAGGCCGGCGCTCGCTCGGCCGAGTCACGTGCTCCCCGGCCTCCACGGCCGCGTCCCGCCGCGCCGCCCCGAACTCCGCCAGCGCCTCCGCCAGCTTCAGCACCGACGGCTCGGGCGCCATCACGTCCACCCGCAGCCCGTGCTCCTCGGCCGTCTTGGCCGTGGCCGGGCCGATGCACGCGATCACGGTCACGTTGTGCGGCTTGCCCGCGATGCCGACGAGGTTGCGGACCGTCGACGACGACGTGAAGAGCACCGCGTCGAAGCCGCCGCCCTTGATCGCCTCACGGGTGTCGGCCGGCGGCGGCGACGCGCGCACGGTCCGGTAGGCCGTGACGTCGTCCACCTCCCAGCCCAGCTCGATCAGACCGGCCACCAGCGTCTCGGTGGCGATGTCCGCCCGGGGCAGGAACACGCGGTCGATCGGGTCGAAGACCGGGTCGTACGGGGGCCAGTCCTCAAGGAGGCCCGCCGCCGACTGCTCGCCGCTGGGCACCAGGTCCGGCTTGACGCCGAACTCGACCAGGGCCGCCGCCGTCTGCTCGCCCACCGCCGCGACCTTGATGCCCGCGAAGGCGCGCGCGTCCAGCCCGTACTCCTCGAACTTCTCGCGCACCGCCTTGACCGCGTTCACCGAGGTGAAGGCGATCCACTCGTAGCGGCCCGTCACCAGGCCCTTGACCGCGCGCTCCATCTGCTGCGGTGTGCGCGGCGGCTCGACGGCGATCGTCGGCACCTCGTGCGGCACCGCGCCGTAGGAACGCAGTTGGTCGGAGAGCGACGCCGCCTGCTCCTTCGTACGCGGTACGAGGACCCGCCACCCGAAGAGCGGCTTGGACTCGAACCACGACAGCCGGTCGCGCTGGGCCGCGGCGGTGCGCTCACCGACCACGGCTATGACCGGCTGGTGCCCGTCCGGCGACGGCAGCACCTTCGCCTGCTTGAGGATCTGGGCGACCGAGCCGAGCGTTGCGTTCCAGGTGCGCTGGCGCGTGGTCGTACCGGCGACCGTCACCGTCATCGGGGTGTCGGGCTTGCGGCCCGCCGCGACGAGTTCGCCCGCCGCCGCGGCCACCGTCTCCAGGGTCGCGGAGACGACGACCGTGCCGTCGCTCGCGCCGACCTCGGTCCAGCAGCGCTCGCCCGCGCTGCGCGCGTCGACGAAGCGCACATCGGCGCCGCCCGAGGTGTCGCTGAGCGGAACACCGGCGTACGCGGGTACGCCCACCGCCGTCGCGACACCGGGCACGACCTCGAAGGGGATGCCCTCCGAGGCGCAGGCGAGCATCTCGTCGCCCGCCCTGCCGTCCAGGCCCGGGTCGCCCGCGACCGCACGTACCACCCGCCTGCCGGAGCGTGCGGCCTCCATGACAAGATTGGCGGCGTCCCGCAACACGGGGACACCAACGGTTGCTGACGTCTCGTCAACTACCGTCAGCTGAGGTGTGTCCACACCTGCCCGCGCATGCGCGCGAACCACGTCGAGCACAGCCGGCTCGGCGATCAGGACATCTGCCGACGCCAGCGCTTCCACGGCGCGCAGCGTCAGCAGTCCCGGGTCCCCTGGGCCGGCACCGAGGAAGGTGACGCACCCGTGCGCGGAGACGGCGGGAAGGTTCGAGGAGTTGGTGGGGCTCAAAGTGCTCGCTCCCCCATAAGACCGGCCGCACCCTTGGCAAGCATCTCGACCGCGAGTTCGCGACCGAGCGCCACGGCTTCGTCGTGCGACGCAGGTACAGGACCGGTGATGGACAGCTGCACCAGCGTCGAGCCGTCGGTGGTACCGACGACGCCGCGCAGGCGCATCTCATGAACAATCTGCCCGTCGGCCAGAAGGTCGGCGTAGGCACCCACAGGTGCGGAACAGCCGGCCTCCAGGGCGGCGAGCAGGGACCGCTCGGCGGTCACGGCGACCCGGGTGTACGGGTCGTCGAGCTCGGCGAGCGCGGCGGCGAGGTCGGCATCGGCTGCCGTGCACTCGATCGCCAGTGCCCCCTGGCCGGGGGCGGGCAGCATGGTGTCGACCGGAAGGAAATCGGTCACCTCACCGATCCTGCCGATGCGGTTGAGCCCGGCCGCGGCGAGTACCACCGCGTCGAGTTCACCACTGTGCGCGAATCCGATCCGGGTGTCGATGTTCCCCCGGATCGGCACGGTTTCGACGGCGAGGCCGTGGCTGCGCGCGTACGCGTTCAGCTGCGACATGCGCCGGGGCGAGCCGGTGCCTATGCGGACCGTACGGCCCTCGGCGGAGGCGGCCAGCTCGGTCAGGGTCAGCCCGTCGCGCGCCACGAGCACGTCGCGCGGGTCCTCGCGGACCGGCACGGCGGCGAGCACGAGGTCGTCGGGCTGCGCGGTCGGCAGGTCCTTGAGCGAGTGCACGGCGAAGTCGACGTCACCGCGCAGCAGCGCCTCGCGCAGCGCGGTCACGAAGACGCCCGTGCCGCCGATCTGCGCCAGGTGCTCGCGCGAGGTGTCGCCGTACGTGGTGATCTCCACCAGCTCGACCGGACGCCCGGTCAACTGCCGTACGGCGTCGGCCACCTGGCCGGACTGGGCCATGGCGAGCATGCTGCGCCTGGTCCCCAGCCTCAGTGCTTTCTGGGTCATGACCGCCCTCGGTTCTTCGCGTCTCGGTTCTTGACGTCGACGTCGTTCAGATCGGCCCGCGACACGGCGGCGACCGTCTCCGGGTCGAGGTCGAAGAGAGTGCGCAGCGCGTCCGCGTACCCGGCACCGCCGGGCTCCGCCGCCAGCTGCTTGATCCGCACGGTCGGCGCGTGCAGGAGCTTGTCGACGACGCGGCGCACGGTCTGGGTGACCTCCGCGCGCTGCCTCTCGTCCAGGTCGGGCAGCCGCCCCTCCAGGCGCGCCACTTCGCCGGCCACCACATCGGCGGCCATCGCGCGCAGCGCGACCACGGTCGGCGTGATGTGCGCGGCGCGCTGGGCGGCGCCGAAGGCCGCGACCTCGTCGGAGACGATCGAGCGGACCTGGTCGACGTCGGCGGCCATCGGCGCGTCGGCCGAGGCCTCGGCGAGCGACTCGATGTCGACGAGGCGCACGCCCGGGATGCGGTGGACGGCGGCGTCGATGTCGCGCGGCATGGCGAGGTCGAGCAGCGCGAGCCGGACCGAGCCGCTCTGCGCGGGGATGCGGCGGCGCGCGGCGGGCCGGGCGCCGGTGGCGTTGTCGGCCCAACTGCCGTGCAGCTCAAGGGAGTCGGCGTCGACCGGCTCGCCCTGTTCGCGTACGGCGTCGGCGGCCTCGGCGACCGCCGTGTACGCGGCGAGTCCGGCGCCGGCGGCGGCCGTGGCGGCGAAGTCGACGGGGCAGCCCTCGGGGGCGGCGGCGGGCGCGTGGCTCGCGGGAGCGGCGGCGACCGGGGCGCCGAGCGCCTCGCCGACGGCCTGAGCCGTCAGGACCAGACCGGTCGCGCCCGTACAGGAGACCGCCACGTCGACTCGTGTCAGCTCGCGCGCGACATCGCCCATCGGCACGGCGCGGGCCGCCGTGCCCGACTCCGCGAGGATCTCGACCAGGCGCTCGGCGCGGCCGGGCGTGCGGTTGGCGACGATCACCTCGCGCACTCCGGCGCGCGCCAGCGTCGCCGCGGCCAGCGAGGACATCGAGCCCGCGCCGATCACCAGGGCGCGCTTGTCCTTGGCCCAGGTCTCCACCGGCATGCCGACGGCCAGCTGCTCCAGGCCGAAGGTGACCAGGGACTGTCCGGCCCGGTCGATGCCGGTCTCGCTGTGGGCGCGCTTGCCGACCCGCAGGGCCTGCTGGAACAGGTCGTTGAGGAGCCGCCCGGCGGTGTGGAGCTCCTGCCCCAGCGCGAGCGTGTCCTTGATCTGGCCGAGGATCTGCCCCTCGCCCACGACCATCGAGTCCAGCCCGCACGCCACCGAGAAGAGGTGGTGGACGGCCCGGTCCTCGTAGTGCACATAGAGATACGGAGTGAGCTCCTCCAGACCGACGCCGCTGTGCTGGGCGAGCAGCGTGGAGAGCTCGGCGACGCCCGCGTGGAACTTGTCCACGTCCGCGTACAGCTCGATCCGGTTGCAGGTGGCCAGGACCGCCGCCTCGGCGGCGGGCTCCGCGGCCAGGGTGTCCTGCAGCAGCTTGACCTGCGTGTCCGAGGACAGCGAGGCCCGCTCCAGGATGCTGACGGGTGCGCTGCGGTGGCTGAGGCCGACGACCAGGAGGCTCATGCCGGCATCACGGCGGGCATGTCCCCGTCGGGTCCCTTCCGGTCCACGGCCGCGCCGCCGCGCACCACGGGCGCGACGTCGGCGGCCTCGGCCGCGGCCGCGTCCTCACCGGCCTTGCGCTGCTCGTGGAAGGCGAGGATCTGCAGCTCGATGGAGAGGTCGACCTTGCGTACGTCGACGCCCTCGGGCACCGACAGGACCGTCGGCGCGAAGTTCAGGATGGAGGTGACCCCGGCGGCGACCAGGCGGTCGCAGACCGGCTGCGCGGCGCCCGCCGGCGTCGCGATGACGCCGATGGAGACACCGTTGTCGCTGATGATCTTCTCCAGCTCGTCGGAGTGCTGCACCGGGATCCCGGCGACGGGCTTGCCCGCCATCGCGGGGTCCGCGTCGATCAGCGCGGCGACCCGGAAGCCACGGGAGGCGAACCCGCCGTAGTTGGCGAGGGCCGCGCCCAGGTTTCCGATGCCGACGATGACGACGGGCCAGTCCTGGGTCAGGCCGAGCTCGCGGGAGATCTGGTAGACGAGGTACTCGACGTCGTAGCCGACGCCCCTGGTCCCGTAGGAGCCGAGGTACGAGAAGTCCTTGCGCAGCTTCGCGGAGTTGACCCCCGCGGCCGCGGCCAGCTCCTCGGAGGAGACCGTGGGTACGGAGCGCTCCGACAGTCCGGTCAGTGCACGCAGATACAGCGGAAGCCTGGCGACGGTGGCCTCGGGGATTCCTCGGCTACGGGTCGCCGGTCGGTGAGTTCGGCCAGTTGCCACGGTGCTCCTGCGGGATGAGCGAGGCAGGCGGCCATGTGTCCCAGGACCGCCCCGTCGAATGCAGGCTATGTCTTTGTGAACGCGTGCACAAAGATGGTGTCCGCTTTGTCCGAGCAAAGTGACCGGGCTCACGCGAACCGGCGCCGATTTCCGGGAACCGACAGCGAAGTCGACCCGTTGAGAACCCGAAGGGGGCAAAACCGTACACACCTCTCCACGATGTCACCCCCGAACGCGACAAAACGACCTCGATGGTAACCACAACTACCGCTGATCACCCACTCGATCACGGGCAGGTGGAGCCCGGACGCGCACACAGTCGCCCCACCCACCTCACACACCTCACAGGCTCAGTGCACTCCTGAGGCGCGCGGGGTCCACGCGCCAGAAGGTGTGCTGCGCGCCGTCGACGAGGACCACCGGAATCTGCTCCCAGTACTCACGGTGCAGCGCCTCGTCCTGAGTGATGTCCTTCTCCTCCCACACCGCACCGGTCTCGGCGCACACCCGCTCCACGACGGCGCGGGCGTCGTCGCAGAGATGACAGCCGGGCTTGCCGATGAGCGTGACGAGCGGCGGGGCGGACCGGTCGGGGCTCTGCGGGGACTTCCCCCGCCGAAAGAGAGGACTCATGAGTCCATTCTCCGCCCGCGGCGAAGCGGGCCCGCCCATAGGCGGGATCAGTCCCATCCGACCCGTTCAACAGTCCCGCCAACAGTCCCGCCTCGCAGAGTTCACGCCACCGCATCCCGGCGTGTCGGGCGGGACCGAACAGACTGGCTATGCTCACGGCATGGCCGTACTGGGATGGCTCACCCCTCGTAGGCGCTCGGCGACAGCCCGCAGCGTGCTGGCCGGCGAGGCCGCAGCCGAGGCAGCCCGCAAATCCGAACAGGAGCTGGCGGAACTCGCGGAAGCGGAAGCCAGGAGAAAGGCCGAGCCGGATTCCGCATCCCCCTCGGCTCCGGAGTTCCCCGTCGTCGGGGACGACCTGGCCGCCGCCTTCTTCGACCTCGACAACACGGTGATGCAGGGCGCGGCGATCTTCCACTTCGGGCGGGGCCTGTACAAGCGGAAGTTCTTCCAGCGCCGCGACCTGGCCCGGTTCGCCTGGCAGCAGGCGTGGTTCCGGCTCGCCGGGGTCGAGGACCCCGAGCACATGCAGGACGCGCGCGAGAGTGCCCTGTCCATTGTCAAGGGCCACCGCGTCTCCGAGCTGATGACCATCGGCGAGGAGATCTACGACGAGTACATGGCGGACCGCATCTGGCCCGGCACGCGCGCGCTGGCCCAGGCGCACCTGGACGCGGGCCAGAAGGTGTGGCTGGTGACGGCCGCGCCGGTGGAGACCGCGACGATCATCGCGCGCCGCCTCGGCCTGACGGGCGCGCTCGGCACGGTCGCGGAGTCCGTGAACGGCGTCTACACCGGCCGCCTGGTGGGCGAGCCCCTGCACGGCCCCGCCAAGGCGGAGGCGGTACGCGCCCTGGCGGCGGCGGAGGGCCTGGACCTCACGCGCTGCGCGGCGTACAGCGACTCCCACAACGACATCCCCATGCTGTCCCTGGTGGGCCACCCCTACGCCATCAACCCCGACGCGAAACTCCGCAAGCACGCCCGGGCGAGGGAGTGGCGCCTGCGCGACTACCGGACGGGCCGGAAGGCGGCGAAGGTGGGGATCCCGGCGGCGGCGGGGGTAGGCGCACTGGCAGGCGGCACGGTGGCGGCGGTCGCCCTGCATCGCCGCAGGCGCTGAGACGGTTCCGGGGCGGCGTTCCGGGGCGGCGTTCCGTGGCCGCGCTCCGTGGCCGCGCTCCGTGGCCGCGCTCCGTGGCCGCGCTCCGTGGCCGCGCTCCGTGGCCGCGCTCCGTGGCCGCGCTCCGTGGCCGCGCTTCACCTGCGGGCCGGTGGGGGCTGGTCGCGCAGTTCCCCGCGCCCCTGAAGGGGCGCGCTCCTCGCACGCCGGAGGGCTGACATGTGGCCGTGCTCCCTTTTGCCTTTAGGGGCGCGGGGAACTGCGCGCCCAACCACAGACAACCTGCAGACGAACGGGGCCCGGGGGCGAAGCCCAGGTAACCCACCCACCGCGTGCCGGGATCCGGGCGAAGCCCGACGCGGGGTGCAGGGGGCGGAGCCTCCGCAAGCGAGTGCAGGGGCGCAGCCCCACCCGGGGTCCGGGGCGGAGCCCAGGTAACCCACCCACCCCGCGCCCGGCATCCGGGGTGGCCCCGGCATCCGGGGTGGCCCCGGGGTCCGGGGCGGAGTCCCAAAAGCGGGGTTCGGGGGCCGCAAGCCCCGCAACGGGGGCCCGGGGCGCGGCCCCGGGAAACCCGCCTCAACCACACACCCACCCCCGGGGGCCACGCGGCGGAGCCGCACATGTCACAGCGGGAACGGGACTGGTGGGGGGCCCAATCCGGGACCACTTACCCGCAGGAACCCCCCCACCAGTCCCCCACCAGTCCCCCACCCCCCACTCGGCCACATCCCACCCCTCAACCGATCAATATCGATCACCACAACGCCACCACCCGCTCACACTCCGCAACCCAATCCGCCGCATAGACGTAACAGAAGCGACGGAATCGACGATTTGAGCAACTGGGTGTAGTGCTCCCTGCACGAAGCGTTATTCTCCTCAGACGCATACCGGAACCCACACATCGCCACGGCGGGTGAACGGTCCCGCACTGCACGTGATGGAAGCTCTGCCTCTGGGAGTCCCGTGTACCCACACGTCGGGGTTGACGCCTCGGGCCTGGCTACGCTGCGCGCAGCGGTCGTCGACCGTCTGCGCGTCTTCGTCCCCACCGCGTACGTCACCGCCCCCGCCTTCGCCACCGCCTCACCCCTCGGTGCCTGCTACGCGCTGGCAGACGGTGGCGCCGCGGTCGGAAGACGGAGCGGCGGCCGCAGCACGGGCACGTCCGCGACGCCGACCGCCCGCCGCCCCAGCGCCGACAGCGACAGCGCCCGCATGATGGACCTCGTCGAGCGCGCCCAGGCGGGCGAGGCCGACGCCTTCGGACGGTTGTACGACCAGTACAGCGACACCGTGTACCGGTACATCTACTACCGCGTAGGCGGCAAGGCCACCGCCGAGGACCTCACCAGCGAGACCTTTCTGCGCGCCCTGCGCAGGATCTCGACCTTCACCTGGCAGGGCCGCGATTTCGGCGCCTGGCTGGTCACGATCGCGCGCAACCTGGTCGCGGACCACTTCAAGTCGAGCCGTTTCCGCCTGGAAGTGACCACCGGCGAAATGCTCGACGCCAATGAAGTGGAGCGCTCGCCCGAGGACTCCGTCCTGGAGTCCCTCTCCAACGCCGCGCTCCTCGAAGCCGTACGGAAACTCAATCCACAGCAGCAGGAGTGCGTCACCCTGCGCTTCCTCCAGGGCCTATCGGTCGCCGAGACCGCCCGCGTCATGGGCAAGAACGAGGGCGCCATCAAGACCCTCCAGTACCGCGCCGTGCGCACTCTCGCCCGGCTCCTCCCCGAAGACGCCCGCTAGACGCCCGCCAGACGCCCGCTGATGTCCGCTGACCCCGGAGGCCGCACAGGCCTCCGGACGGGCCGGCCCAACTCACCTTCGGTGAGTGCTCAGTGCTGCCCCGGTCACACTGTGGTCCGATCATCCTTCGTCCGTAACCCAAGTGCCGCGTCCGTCGTTGTGCCGGGTGCAGGCTCCCTGTGGTCACGCCATGTCCCCCGCCGCTCACCCGATCGTGTGGATGTGCTCAAGGCGTGCAACCTTCCAGGCCCCTTGGGGAGTCGACCGTGATGACGAGAGGAGGTGCCGCCAGTGATCGCGAACGTATCGGCGCACCGGCGGGCGAACGCCTTCGCCCAGGCCCTGGAAGAAGCCTCGGCGGCCCAGCAGCCACCCGCCAATCCGGCCGTCGCGGCCGAACAGGCGGCGGAAGCCGACCTGTTGACCCTGGCGACCGTCCTCGGCGAACTGCCGAAACCAGAGATGGACCCACAGGTGAAGGTGGAGCAGCGGGCGCTGCTCGTGGCCGCCATGGAGCAGATGTTTGCTTCAGGTGGCGCCACCGACCCCCTGATGCCCGAACAGCGGGCCGGCCGGGGCGCCCACCGGGCGGCCCCGCTCCGCACATTGCGCCCCCGCTCCCGCTGGTCGAAGGGCATCGCTGCGGGCGGCCTGAGCATCGGTGTGGCCGCGGGCGCGTTCAGCGGCGTAGCCGCTGCCAGCTCCCACGCCCTCCCCGGTGACTCGCTGTACGGGCTGAAGCGCGGCATGGAGGACCTCAAGCTCAACCTGGCGGACGACGACGCCGACCGGGGCAAGATCTACCTCGATCAGGCCTCCACCCGGCTCAGCGAGGCCCGCCGCCTGATGGAGCGCGGCCGCGCCGGCGACCTCGACCACGAGCAGCTGAGCGAGGTCCGCCGCACGCTGAGCGGTATGCAGCACGACGTGAGCGAAGGCCACCGACTGCTCCACGCCGCGTACGCCAAGGACGGCTCGCTCAGCCCCATCGCCGCGCTGTCGTCGTTCGCCTCGGCGCACCGCGACAGCTGGAGCAAGCTGCGAGGCAGACTGCCCACGCAGCTCACCGACGTCGCCGACCAGGTCACCTCCGTCTTCGTGGCCATAGACCAAGAGGTCGAGCCGCTGCGTTCGATGCTCCCCCCGGCCAGGACGAAGACCCATGGCCGTACGGACACGACGCACCAGGGCGAGGCGAGCCACACGGCCCGCCCTGCCCCGGCCTCCTCGGCCCCGGCGCACGGAACGGTGGGCGGCGGCACCAAGCCGCAGCCCTCCACCCCGGGCACCAAGCCGAACGAGGGCCTGCTCGGCGGCAACACCGGCGGCCCCTTCGCCCCCCCGTCGAAGAGCGCCCCGCCGACGTCCGGCACCACCCCGGTCAAGCCGCCGGTCCCGGACGTCACCCTGCCCCCGCTCCTCCCCGGCCTGCTCCCGGGCCTGGGCATCGATGGCGAGGACGCGAGGTAGCTCGACCGGTCACGTGTGTGGGGCGCGCCGTTTCACCAGGCGCGCCCCACACACGTACCCCTGTCAGAAAACAGGTCGGAAGTACTCAGCAGAAGAACTCAGAAGAACACCGACCGCCGCTGCACCAGCAGCTTGTAGAGCGTGTGCTGGATCTGCTCCCGCACCTGATCCGTCAGGTTGAACATCAGCATCGGGTCCTCCGCCGCCTCCGGCGGATACCCGTCGGTCGGGATCGGCTCGCCGAACTGGATCGTCCACTTCGTCGGCAGCGGCACGAGCCCGGCCGGCCCCAGCCACGGGAACGTGGGCGTGATCGGGAAGTACGGAAAGCCCAGAAGGCGGGCCAGCGTCTTGGAGTTGCCGATCATCGGGTAGATCTCCTCTGCCCCGACGATCGAGCACGGCACGATCGGCGTCCCCGCCCGCAGCGCGGTCGACACGAACCCGCCCCGCCCGAACCGCTGGAGCTTGTACCGCTCGCTGAACGGCTTCCCGATGCCCTTGAAGCCCTCCGGCATCACCCCGACGACCTCGCCCCGCTCCAGGAGCGCCTGGGCGTCCTCCGCGCAGGCCAGGGTGTGCCCGGCCTTGCGGGCCAGCTCGTTGACGACCGGCAGCATGAACACCAGGTCCGCAGCGAGCAGCCGCAGGTGCCGCCCCGCCGGATGGTGGTCGTGCACCGCCACCTGCATCATCAGCCCGTCCAGCGGCAGCGTCCCGGAGTGGTTGGCGACGACCAGCGCCCCGCCCTCGGCCGGGATGTTCTCGACGCCCTTCACCTCCACCCGGAAGTACTTCTCGTAGAAGGGGCGGATCAGGGACATCAGGACCTGGTCGGTGAGCTCCTGGTCGTAGCCGAACTCGTCGACCTCGTACTCGCCGGTGATCCGCCGCCGCAGGAACGCGAGCCCGCCCGCGACCCGCCGGTCCCAGCCGCCACCCGGCTCCCCCACCTCCTCGCCCGGCTGCCCGGCATCCCTCGGGGAACCGTCCCGCGAGGCGTCCTGCTGCGGGACGGCGGCGTCAGCGGCCCCCTGCGGCCCCTGGCGGCCCTCCGGGCCCTGGGAGACGGTCTGCTGGCCCGGCAGGGCGCTCACCGGGGCGGGAGCCGCCTCCGGGGCCGTACCCCGCCGCCCGCCGGAGCGGCGGCGCCCCGGGCGCTGCGCACCGCCGCGCGAGCGGTCGTCGTCGAACGGAATGACCTTGGCGTCCGCCATCGTGGTTGAGCTCCTCATTCCGCGCCGGGAGTGGACAAGGTGGAAGTGGCCGGAGCACCCCCGGCGAACGGCCGGAAGGGCAGCGCCGCCACCCCGTCCACGGCCCTCGCCAGGGCGTCCGGCGGCAGCAGCCCGGGGCCCCGGCTGCGCGCGAAGTCGGCGAAAGCCTCCGCCGTCGTGTACTTCGGCTCGAACCCCAGCGTCTCCCGCATCTGCGCGGTGCTCACCACCCTGCCGTGGGTGAGCAGTCTGATCTGCTCGGGCGAGAAGTCGCTCACGCCGACCGAGCGCAGCGCCGAGCCCACCCAGCGGACCGCCGGCAGCAGCACCGGCACGGTCGGCCTGCCCAGCCGCCGCGAGCACTGCGACAGCAGCAGTACGCCCTCCCCGGCCACGTTGAAGGTGCCGCTGTTGAGCGTCCCGCGACGGGGCTCGTGCGAGGCGATGCGCAGCACGTCGATGACGTCGTCCTCGTGGACGAACTGCAGCCGGGGGTCGTAGCCGAACACGGTCGGCAGCACCGGCAGCGAGAAGTACTCGGCGAGCGGCGAGTCCGCGCCCGGCCCCAGGATGTTCGCGAACCGCAGCACACACACCGCCACATCGGGCCGGCGCCGCGCGAAGCCGCGTACGTACCCCTCGACCTCGACGGCGTCCTTGGCGAAGCCGCCGCTCGGCAGCGACTTGGGCGGGGTCGTCTCGGTGAAAACGGCCGGATCGCGCGGCGCCGACCCGTACACGCTGGTGCTCGACTTCACCACCAGGCGCCGCACCGAAGGCGACTTCTGGCACGCGCCGAGCAGCTGCATGGTGCCGATGACGTTCGTTTCCTTCACGGACGTCCGCCCGCCTGCGCCCAGCGGCGTGCCGGTCACGTCCATGTGCACGACGGTGTCCACGGCGTGCTCGGCCAGCACGCGGGCGATGGCGGGCTGCCGTATGTCCGCCCGTACGAAATCGGCTCCGCCCAGATGGTGGCCGGGCGGCACGGCGTCCACGCCGATCACCCGGTCCACTTCCGGATCACGCTGGATGCGCCGTACGAGACGGCCTCCGAGCTGCCGGGCCACTCCGGTGACGAGCACGACCTTCCCCAAGATCAGCGCCTTCCTTTGGCCTGAGGTGCACTCTTGGCGCCACCGTAGCGGCTGGATGTCGCCCGGTGATGACCGCGTGGTCGCGCGTGGCCGATAAACCGGCGCCGAAGGGCCCGCCGGAAAGCACGCGGCACGGCTTCCGGGATACCGGAAGGGCGTGCGGGATATGCGGCCGGTAAACGCACCGCAGCCCTCCCACCAGGACGGCGGAAGGGCTGCGAGTTCACGTACAGCTGTCGCTTACTTCTTGTTGCGACGCTGAACGCGGGTGCGCTTGAGCAGCTTGCGGTGCTTCTTCTTAGCCATCCGCTTGCGCCGCTTCTTGATAACAGAGCCCACGACTACCCTCGCTCACTTCTCTTCACTCGGTGCGGGGCGTCTGGGCCCACACGACCTACGAGGGGCTAGCCTACCCGCCTGAGCGCAGAGGTCGTAACCGAGGGCGCCGTCAGGCTGTCTCCACCCCCACGAAGGACTCTCGGAGGTACTCCTGAACCGCCTGCTCCGGGACCCTGAAGGACCTGCCCACCCGGATCGCCGGCAGATGACCGCTGTGCACCAAGCGGTACACGGTCATCTTCGACACTCGCATCACCGAGGCGACTTCCGCCACGGTCAGGAACACGACCTCGTTCAGAGGCCTCTGATCAGCAGCCATGACCCACCTGTACCTTCCGCACCCGACGCGCACCGGCTTCCCCTCCGGTGACTCTTCGTCGCTGTGCGCTCACTCCCCAGACTAGGGGCGGGTGGTGCGAGTGGGGAAGAGGAGCTGCTGATGGCCGCCTACCGTGACAGACACGCTCGATTGAGTACATAGCGTGTAAGCGGCCGGTAGTAATCAGACCGCACAGCGTCATCAAGCGGAACGGCCACGGACACCCGCCCCTCGGCCTCTCCGACGAACAGCGCGGGATCATCCGTATCGGCCAGACCGACCGCCTCGATACCCAGCTGACCTGCCCCGCAGACCCATCCGTGATCTCCGACGACCAGGTCCGGAAGCCGCCCGCGAAGGCTCGCCGCGACCCCCAGGGCGACCCGAACCGGCAGCGGCGAATGGGTATGTGCGCCGGTTTCACTGGCGGGACCCCGCGCGCCGGGTTCACGCACCAGCGCGACTCCTCGTACGTAGTCAAGGTTGTACGTGCGTACCCCGAACCGGGTCGTTATGTCGACACATCGCCCCTGCGCGGGGGTGAGAACATCACATCCGGCCGCCGACAAAGCGTCCGCGAGGGCGGCGTAGAAGGCGAGCAGCCGGTGCGGATGCCCGGTTCCGAAGAGTACGGCGCCGCGCCGCGCGGCCACGTCGCGGATCCTCGCGGCCAGCGCGTCGAGCCCGGCGAGCGTCCGCTCCGGATCGATGACATCCGGCCCCGTCACATGCGCCGGATCCGGACTCACCCCGCACTTGTCGGCCATGAGCCGCAGTAAGTCCCGCTCGCCCCATCCCCATTCGGGGTCGAGACCGAGCGTGACCCGAGGGTCCCGGGCCGCGAACAGCCGATAGCTGCGCAGGCTCTCCTCCCGCGAGGTGGCCACAGGCCCGGCCAGCCGCGCAGCCAACAGATGCGCCCGCAGCGCCCCGGTGCTCAACACCCCCCGATGCTCCCGCAGTAGGGCGCCCCGGGGGCCGAAACCGGACAGAGTACGCACAGTTGGCGTAACGGATCGAAGCAGCGGGGTGCAGTGGGGTACAGGGGGCGGCGAAGCCCCGCACAGAGCCGCGGGCTTCGCTACGCCAGCAGCCCCCGCAGCGGATACACCGCCCGCCGAGTCGCCAGGACCGCCTGGTCCAGGCGGTCCGCCGGGTCGTAGCCCGACTCCCAGTCACGCCACAGCACCGTACGCCCGTCCGTCATCCGCCCCGGCCCCAACTGACGTGTACGGGCGAACACTTCGTCCCGCCACGACGCCGGGATCACCGACTCCGGATCCACCGGCGCGTGCCCCGCCACCCCCACCAGATGCGTCCACGAGCGCGGCACCACGTCCACCACCGCGTATCCCCCGCCCCCGAGGGCCACCCACTTCCCGCCCGCCACATGCTCGTGCGCCAGCGCGTGGCACGCCTCCTGGACCGCCCGCTGGGCGTCCAGCGAGACCGCCAGATGCGCCAGCGGATCCTCGAAGTGCGTGTCGGCGCCGTGCTGCGTCACCAGCACCTGGGGGCGGAACTCGGCCAGCAGGTCCGGCACCACGGAGTGGAACGCCCGCAGCCACCCCTCGTCCCCGGTCCCGGCCGGCAGCGCCACGTTCACGGCCGTCCCGTCGGCATCCGTCTCCTCCGGCCACCCCGTCCCGGGGAACAGCAGCCGGGGATGCTCGTGGAGCGAGATCGTCAGCACCCTGGGGTCGTCCCAGAACGCCGTCTGCACCCCGTCCCCGTGGTGCACGTCCACATCCACGTACGCGACCCGCTCCGCCCCCAGCTCAAGGAGCCGGGCGATCGCGAGCGCCGCGTCGTTGTAGATGCAGAACCCCGCGGCCCCGCCCGGCATCGCGTGGTGCAGGCCGCCCGCGAAGTTCACCGCGTGCGCCGCGTCCCCGCGCCACACCGCCTCGGCGGCCCCCACGGACTGCCCGGCGATCAGCGCTGCCGCCTCGTGCATCCCGGCGAACGCGGGGTCGTCCACGGTCCCCAGGCCGTACGCCTGGTCCGCGGCGCCCGGATCCGCCGAGGCGTCCCGTACGGCCGCCACGTAGTCCTCGCGGTGGACGAGCCGCAGCGTCGAGTCCCCGGCCGCGGGCGCGGCCACCACGTCGAGCACCTTGTCCAGCCCGTACGCCCGCACCAACCCCATGGTCAGCGAGAGCCGTACCGGATCCATCGGATGGCTCGGTCCGAAGTCGTACGCCGTGACAGCGTCATCCCACATCAACAGTGCGCGGCCGCTCATGCCCGCCACCGTATCGGGCGCCCTCCGCGCCGAACGACCGGGCGTACACGAGCGTCAGCAGAACCAGCACCATCGGTATGAGCATGGCGCCGCGATAGCTCCACGCACCGCCGATCCCGCCGACCAGCGGCGACCCGAAGAGGTAGCCCACGTAGTTGAAGACGTTGAGCCGCGCGATCGCCGCGTCCGAGGCGTGCGGGAACAGCCGCCCCGCCGCCGCGTACGTCTGCGGCACGATCACACACAGCCCGAACCCCAGCATGGTGAACCCGAGCATCCCGATCCACGGCCCCGGCGCCACCGCGACCACCGCGAACCCGGCGCTCGCGAGCACGGCCCCGCCCCGCACCACGGCCACGGCCCCGAACCGCCGCACACCGTGGTCCCCGGCCGCCCGCCCCAGCAGGGTGGTGACCATGTAGACGTTGTACGGGACGGTCGACAGCTGCTCGGAGCTGCCGAGCACGTCCTGGAGGTACTTCGCGCTCCAGTTGGAGACGGTCGAGTCGCCGATGTACGCGAAGGCCATCACCAGGCAGAGCGGCAGCAGCAGCCGGAAGGCAACGGACTTGCCGCTCGCGGCGCCGCCTTCGGAAGCTTCGGAGCCTTCGGAAGCGACTTCCGAGGCGACGGCCGGCTCCCCGTCCACGTACCACCGGCTCCCGGCCAGACACAGCGGCAGCAGCACGAGGACGACCGGCAGATACGAGGCGAGCAGCGACAGGTCCCAGTGCGCCCCCACCCACGCGAGCGAGGCGCCCACGATCCCGCCGAGGCTGAACGCGGCGTGGAAACCCAGGATGATGCTGCGCCCGTACGCGCGCTGAAGACTGATCCCCAGCATGTTCATGCATGCGTCGAGCCCGCCGACGGCCAGCCCGAACGCCCCGAGCGAGACGGCCGCCTGCCACATCCGGTCCCCGGCCGCGACGCCGACCAGCGCGAGCAGCACGAGCGGCTGCACCCACCGCAGCACCACACTGGGCGCCACCCGCTTCACCAGGTGCTCGGTGGTGACGCTGCCGGCCCCGGCCAGGATCGGCACGCCCGCGAGGAACGCCGGCAACAGGCCGTCGGATATCCCGTACTGGTCCTGGAGCGCGGGGATGCGGGTCACCAGGAGGGCGAAGGCGATGCCCTGCGCACAGAAGCTGAGCGCCAGGGACGCCCGGCCCCGCCGCAGGCGTACGTCTGTCATGGCCGCAGAGCTTAGGCCCGCAAGCTACTCCTGGGTAGACGGATCACCCCAGCAATTCGCGCAGTTGTGCCATGTCGGAGAAGAGAGCCGTGCAGCCCTGGAGCCGCTCCTCGGGCGTCATGGCGGTGAACCCGTAGACGTCCATCCCGGCGGCCCGCGCGGCCTCCACCCCGAGCGGGCTGTCCTCGACGACGGCACACCGCTCCGGCGCGACGCCCATGCGCTCGGCGGCGTACAGGAACAGATCCGGCGCCGGCTTCCCGCGCCCGACGTCCTGCGAGGAGAACACCCACTCCTCCTCGAACCACTCGTCCAGCCCGGTCTTGCGGTGCCCCACCCGGATCCGCTCATGGCTCCCGGACGAGGCGACGCAGTACGGCACCCCGTCCGCCACCAGCTTCGCGAGTACGTCGGTGGCCCCGGCCATCGGCTGGAGCTCCCGCTCGAAGGCGGTGAAGACGCGGGCGTGGAACGCGTCGTCGAAGTCGGCGGGCAGCGCCTGCCCGGTCCGCTCCTGGATCAGCTCGTGGATGCGGTGCATGGCGGAGCCCATGTAGTCGCGAATGGATTCCTCGTACGAGGTGGGGAAGCCCAGCTCCGTGAGGTGCTCCGCGAGGATGGTGTTCGAGATCGGTTCGCTGTCGACGAGCACGCCGTCGTTGTCGAAGATGATGAGGTCATAGCGCATGGCTAGACCCTAAACGCCGGTAAACGCAGAAAAGCCCCGTACCGGATCCCGGTACGGGGCTTTTCTCAAAATTTGTTCGGCGGTGTCCTACTCTCCCACAGGGTCCCCCCTGCAGTACCATCGGCGCTGAAAGGCTTAGCTTCCGGGTTCGGAATGTAACCGGGCGT